>JAGHSY010000122.1 GCA_018065615.1 Candidatus Colenecus caballi
CCTGCCCTACAACGCAGGTGCGTGCGTTTTTTGCGTTACATACCCCCGAAATGAGGGCATGTCCCGCAGTGAACTAGGCTGGAAGGTGTCCTGGCAGGGGATGCTGCGGGACACTTTGGCGGAGCAGCGGGGGGATTCAGCGCAGCAGGCCGGTGCGGTAGGCGGTCAGGAGTTCCTTCAGGTCTTCAACGCGCGTCATGAGGCGCTTGCCCTTGTCGGTGTCGCGGACAAGGATATGGTCTGTAGTTTCTTCGACGACCTGGGTGTCCGATATCACGTCCATGCCGTGGCCGATGGAGTCGCTTACCGATTCGAACGGGCGATGGCGCACAAGACGCATGCCGTGCGAATTGTATATGAGGGTGTAGCCGGCAATGCCTGTCTCCTGATGATAGACCTTTGAAAATCCGCCGTCAATGACCAGCAGCCGCCCATCGGCCTTGATGGGACTCTCACACTGTGATGCCTTAACCGGGATGTGGCCGTTTATGATGTGGGCGTGCTCCAGGTCCTCGATTCCGAACTCGCGCAGAATCATTTCACAGATGTCACGGCGGTTCTTGAGACGGTAGTAGCAGCCTTTGTTTTCCACGTGCGTGCTCTTGTCCGCAATGAAATAGCGCTCAAAGGTGGCCATGCGGTCCTTGTCAAACGGAGGTGAGACGGGTCCGCACCACAGGTACCAGATCAGGTCGCGCCCGTACTGCTTGAGTTCATCGTCCTCAGTGCCGTAATATGCCGTGCGCACGTACTTGTCAATGGTGTCGAACAGTTCGCGGCCCTTGTATCTGACGCCCTGAATCTCCATTTCAGCCAGCGTTCCGTCCTCATTCAGGGGCACGCTGCCGTGGTACAGCAGGTTGTTGTTGTACACCAGGTACAGCGAACCGTGTGTGAACAGGCACTCCATGTGGCGCGCCAGTGACGTGCTGCTTGTAAAGCTGTGCACCAGGCGGTCAATGACGTTCTGCTCTCCCGGTGTCAGACGGTACGGGTCACGTGGGTCCACAGTCGGGAAATGCGTGTCCCGCAACTGATATGGTCCGATGCAGCCGCGCTGGAAATCAATCTTATGCAGCAGGTTGCGGTCCTCCATTCCGAATTCCGGATGCCGGGCGATGACTGCGGCCTCAAGCTTGAACTGTATGATGGCAATGGCCTTGTGCATCTGTGACAGCAGGCGCAGCTGGGGCACGTCGGCAGGGGTGTCATCGGACTTGACGGGCTGGAAGAACGTGCACGGATCATCGGCGTAAGTCTGCATGGCAAAGGTAGCCAGCGGCAGCAGGTTTATGCCGTATCCGTCCTCCAGGGTGCTCATGTCAGCGTATTTGAGAGCGTTGCGAAGCACGTTGGCAACGCACGCGGGACTGCCGGCGGCGGCGCCCATCCAGACAATGTCATGGTTGCCCCACTGTATGTCAAAGTCGCGGTAACGGCACAGCATGTCCATGATGCGGTGTGCGCCGGGACCACGGTCATAGATGTCACCTATTATGTGCAGCTGGTCTATCACCAGGTCACGTGTCACGTCCGATATGGCCGTGATGAAATGGTCGGCGCGGCCGGTCAGCACTATTGTGTCAACGATTGCGCGCACGTAGTTCTGTTTGGATACGAATTCGCCGCGCGTTTCGTGCATGAGCTCTTCAATGATGTACGCGTAATCCTTTGGCAGGGCTTTGCGCACTTTGGAACGGGTGTAGCGCGATGCAACGCGGGTCAGTACGGAAATGAGCCGCATGAGCACTACCTTGTACCATTCGTCCGTATTCTCCCCGCGTGTCTTCAGGGCATGGAGCTTGGCTTCAGGATATCCTATCAGGGCACAGAGTTCGCGCTTTCCGGACTCGGGCAGTTCGTTACCGAACACGGCATCGATCTTCTGCTTGATTACGCCCGATGCGCTGCGCAGCACGTAGTCGAACGCATCGTACTCACCGTGTATGTCGGTCACGAAATGTTCGGTGCCCTTTGGCAGGTTCAGTATGGCCTCAAGGTTGATGATTTCTGTCGATGCGGCTGCTATGCTGGGGAAATTCTTTGCCAGCAGCTGCAGGTATTCTATGCTGCGTTCCATAAATGTTGTGGTGCTTTTTGCAAATGTAGCAAAAGATTCCTAAGGTTACTCACATTGCCGGTTTTGCCAACGTGTCCCGCACGTACCGGCCTTACAGCGCAGGTGCGTACGTATTTTGCGTTACACAGCCCCAAAATGAGGGCATGTTCCGCAGCAGAGCCGTTGAAATGGTACTGTCGCGGGCTTCCATGCGGGACACTTTGGCGGGCGGGAAACTACAGCACCCCCTTTGATGACGGCAGGCTCCAGTTCCACACGTCACGGCGGACGGCGTTCTTCAGCGCACGTGCAAAGCACTTGAATATGCTCTCGATCTTGTGGTGTTCGTTGTCGCCCCAGGCCTGTATGTTCAGGTTCATGGCGGCGGCGTCACTCAGGGACTTGAAGAAATGCAGGAACATTTCAGTCGGCATGTCACCAACCTTTTCGCGGTGGAACTGTGCATCCCAGACCAGCCAGCTG
>JAGHSY010000124.1 GCA_018065615.1 Candidatus Colenecus caballi
AAGCTGGACAGCGGGCTGGAGTACGCCTTCACACCCATCTACGTCATCGGAATCCTGGACTTCATCATGTCCGATGTCTTGCCGAACGACAGGTTCATGAACTCGTACAGCATAAGGAACGACTACCAGCACGAAATCCTGCTCTCGGACCACCTGCACTACATTACAATCGAACTGCCCAAATTCCAAAAGTCACTTGAAGAGCTGGAGAACAGCACGGACGAACTGGCGTTCATATTCAACAACATTGGCAAAATGAACGAGATTCCAGCCGAATTGCGGAACAAAGGTTTTGAAAAGATGTTTGAAATGAGTAAGTTTGCCGCTATGGACGAAAAGGAAATCATTGAGTACTACGCCCGTCAGAAGGACATCATCGACCAGAGGGGCGCCTTGAGCAGCGCCAGACGGGATGGACTTGAAGAAGGGCGTGCGGAAGGGCGTGCGGAACAGGCCCTGTCAATAGCCAGAGCCTTAAAGGCCGAAGGGGTACCAATATCAACAATAAAGCGCTACACCGGACTGTCCGAAGCCGATATCCTGGCACTATAAGCCCCAGAATGCATAGTGTATAAAGGCTTGCATCGGCCTATACGCAGAAGAGATAAAGCAAGGCCATTACCTTAACCGGTAGTGGCCTTTTAAGTTAATGTGACTGCATCACTTTGCAGGTTCCCATTTGCAGCGTACAGGTGACACAATTGCCCCATCCTTCTTGAGTTCAGCGAAAATTTTGTCCACCTCCTTACGGTCAATTCCTGAAAGTGTTGCCACCTCTCCTGCCGACACCGGCTTTCCGGCTGTCTTCATTGTACTCAGCACCTGTTCTCTGTTATCCATAATCAAACTGTTTATTTTCACAAAAATAGTACAAATTAATGTATCGCGTCCATTCCAAAGCGAGATATCAGCCCGATGAAAACGCACATGGTGTAAAGGATGGACTTTGAAGTGAATGCTATTCGCAAACAGGACGCACACTCAGGCCGTAGCAGCGGCTTGTACTGACAATCTTGACTGTTCCATTGTCGATGACTCTCACGAGTGATGACTCTCACGAGTGAGACGTAAAACTGACGAACTGTCCGACATGCGTTGTGGGGTGCTGTAGCGCCATATTGAAAATTGGACAGTTTTACGTCTCACTCGTAAAAGGTGTCCGTCTGCACAAAGCATGAATGCACGCAAAACTCAGACTCTGAATCCATAATCTCCATAATAGCATATCTGACAGCATTTCTGCACATATATGAACAAAAAGCACTGCCCGTAACAATAATCTGAAACAATTGATTATTTTTGCGTGGCAAATGTTACTTTTCAACTTTCAACATAAAATAACAATGAAAAAGCTTACAACGATCGCCCTCATTGCATGTGCAGTGCTTATGGGTGCATGTGGCCCCAAGGACCCGGGTCTGAAGGACGCCTACAAGAACTATTTCAAGATTGGTGTTGCCGTCACCGGACGTAACATCAGTGACTCACTCCAGGCTTCAATCGTACTGAAAGAGTACAACAGCGTAACTGCAGAGAACTGCATGAAGCCGGGTGAAATCCATCCGCAGCCGGGTGTATGGAACCTTAGAGAGGCCGATGCAATTGCAGACTTCTGCCGTGCCAACGGCATCAAGATGCGCGGTCACTGCCTTGTATGGCACAGCCAATTTGCAACATGGATGTTCAACAAGTACGACGAGAACGGCAACCAGGTCGTTGAACGTGACGAGAACGGCGATACCATTTGGGTAGAGCAGCCCGCACGCGGCGGATTCGGAGGCTTTGGCGGATTCGGAGGTTTTGGCGGCTTTGGCGGCCCGCGTCCTCAGGGACAGCCCGGTCAGATGCCTCAGGGCGGATTCCCCGGCTTTGGCGGCCCGCGTCCTCAGGGCGGTCAGGCTCAGGCTCCTCAGATGACCAAGGTTCCCAAGTATGCAAAGGCAACCAAGGAAGAATTCTATGATTCACTGCGTGCCCACATCAATTTCGTTGTAAACCGTTACAAGGACGTTGTTTACTGCTGGGACGTCGTTAACGAAGCTATGAGTGACGGCAACAATGCCGATGTTCCCTACGAGCAGTCATTCCGCCAGTCACAGGCTTACCAGCTGTGCGGTGACGAATTCATTCTCAAGGCCTTCCAGTTTGCTCATGAGGCTGATCCCAACGCTGACCTGTTCTACAATGACTACAGCGCATGGACACCTGCAAAGAGAACATTCATCTACAACATGGTCAAGAAACTGCAGTCAGAAGGTGCTCCTATCACCGGTATCGGAATGCAGGGTCACTACAACATCTTTGACAACCCGACCATTGAAGACTTTGAAAAGGCCATCAACATGTATCTTGAACTGGTTGACAACCTGCAGATTACAGAGTTCGATGTCCGTATCAACCAGGAAGCCGGCGGCGGACTCCAGTTCAGCCGCGGTGAAGGTCAGGTTCTTACCGACACAATCGCCCAGATGCAGATGGACAAGTACGACCAGCTGTTCAAGGTACTGCGCAAGTACAAGAAGAACTTCTCATGCGTAACCTTCTGGAACCTGAGCGACCGCGATTCATGGCTCGGCGCCAACAACTTCCCGCTGCTGTTCGACAACCAGTACCAGCGCAAGCCCGTGTACTACACTGTCCGCGACTTCAAGAAGTGATTGTAAAATGCAATATTGAAAAGGATGGCACCGCCCGGTGTCATCCTTTTTTCATTCATGATACACGCGGATATCGGCCTAATTGGTATTTTTGCAGAATACAACCCTACCCCGACATGAAAAGGTCTGTTTTCACATTGTACTTATTCCTGTCACCGCTTACAGCCTTCATGCTGTGCGGCTGCGCCTTGAACGGCGCCCCCGCAAGGTACTCGGACTGCAGTCTTTGGTATGACAACGGCAAGGACACGGATCCGGACAAGGCCGATGTGTTCTACGTCATACCGTCATGCATCTATGACTGGACCGATGCGCAGGGCACTGTGCAGCACAACGCGTGCGTGCAGGATTCCGTGCAGCGTGTCAGGATGTCGTGGTCGTTCACTGCGGCCGATGACATTTTTGCAGACAGCGCCAATTTCTTTTCACCGTACTACAGGCAGATTACCCTGAACGCGTGGAGCATGGACGCGCAGTTGCGCGACAGCTGCCTGGAACTGGCATTGGATGACGTGCGGTCTGCTTTCAGCTACTACCTTGACCACCTGAACCAGGGCCGTCCCTTCATTCTTGCAGGGTTCAGCCAGGGAGCCCGATGCGCACTGCAGCTGCTGCGTGAAATGTCCCCGGACGTGGCCGACCGCATGATTGCCGCTTACCTTATAGGCTACCCCATCACGCAGCAGGACCTGGACAGCTGCAGCCTGATCCGGCCGGCACACGGTGCATCGGACACAGGCGTGTGCATTGCCTTCAGCACGGTGACTGACATAACAGCGGCATCGGACCTGATAAACGGCGGCAACGCCGTGGTCATCAACCCCGCTTCATGGACCACGGACTCCAGGCGCCACCGCCTGAACGACAGCGTGAGCGTAAGCATTGACCGCACGCACAAGCTCCTTGTAGCCCACGGCATAGATCCTATGCAGGCGTACAAGCCCAAGCTGTCAGGCATAATCCCCATTGGCAACCTGCACCTGCTGGAACTGCAGCTGTACGGTGAACGCCTGAAGTCCAACGTCAAGGAGCGCATCAGGGCATACTGAACACTGACGATGAAGGACTTCATAGCCATAGACTTTGAGACGGCCAACGAATGCCACAGCAGCGTGTGCAGCGTAGGGGCCGTGCTGGTGCGTGACGGCGCGGTCAAGGACTGTTACTACAGCCTGATACACCCAGTGCCGGAGTACTACAAGTGGTTCTGCCGGCAAGTGCACGGACTGTGCGAATGTGACACCGAAGACGCCCCACCCTTCAGCGAAATCTGGGAAGAGATGGGCCGGCAGTTCTTTGGGGAGGCCGGCTGGGATGCCTGTGACCTGCCGTTCGTGGCGCACAACAGCTGCTTTGACGAGAACTGCCTGAAGGAAGTCTTCAAGGTGTACCGCATGGACTACCCGGACTTTGAGTTCCACGACACGCTGCGCGCGTCACGCCGCCACTTCGGCCGCGAACTTCCGGACCATCAGCTTCAGACCGTGGCGGCCGCCTGCGGCTACAGTCTGGAACGTCACCACCATGCCCTGGCCGATGCCGAAGCATGCGCCGCGATTGCTATACAAATACTGTAACCGGACCTGATAATCCTTTGCCATTCAAGCTTTTTTCAGTATATTTGCATTACTACTGATGCGTTAAGTTTTTAAAATAAAGTTGGCTCTTTGACATTTTGATTTTGAATGAGTGGTTGTGGTTCGGTGACGAGCTCTTTTAGGTTCTT
>JAGHSY010000008.1 GCA_018065615.1 Candidatus Colenecus caballi
GTCGTCACCTTCATAGATCTTTGCACCAAGAGTGGCCACCACGACCTTCTGTCCGGCAGCAACATTCGGCGCACCGCAGACAATCTGGACGGGATCACCGCTGCCCTGATTTACTGTGGTCACATGCAGATGGTCAGAATTGGGATGTTCCACGCAGGTAAGGACCTCACCTACCACAATATCCTTGAGACCGCCTTTGACTGACTGAACTTCTTCAACACCGTCAACTTCAAGACCTACAGATGTAAGCGCCGCTGCAACTTCATCGGGAGTAAGGTCAAAGTCAACGTACTCCTTAAGCCATTTATATGATACGTTCATAAGTTTATTTTATACCTTTTCGTGTACGAAATGCAAAGGTACAAAAAACTTATAATCAGAAAGGATAATCACCCAAATTTCCGTCCGATGGAACCGGCGAATCCAACGGATCGGCCGGAATGCTGTCATCATTCATTTTGGACCCCTTGACATTGCCCTTCTTGCCGGCACCGGGATCTCCGCCCATGTTGTCGAACAGTGCCAGGTCACTGCGGAATGACAGACGCACGTCACCCACACCGCCGTTACGGTGCTTGGCAATGATTATCTCGGCTACACCGTGCAGGTCATTGTGATTGTTGTCCTCATATATCTTGTAGTATTCGGGACGGTGAATGAAACATACAATATCGGCATCCTGCTCAATTGCACCTGATTCGCGCAGATCACTTAGCTGCGGGCGCTTGCCTTCATAGCCTTCACGGCCTTCAACGCCACGGTTCAGCTGCGACAGGGCAATGATCGGGATATCCAGTTCCTTGGCCACACCCTTCAGATTACGTGAAATTGTGCTTATCTCCTCCTGACGGTTGCCGAACCTTATTCCGCTGGCATTCATAAGCTGCAGATAGTCAATGATTATCAGCTTCACATTGTGCTCATGTACAAGTCTGATGGCCTTGGTGCGGAACTCTGTAATGGACAAAGATGGCGTGTCATCCAGATATATCGGGGCGTTCTGCAATGCATTGATCTTGCTGTCCAGAATATTCCATTCATACGGCGCCAGACGTCCGTCACGGAGTTTGCTGCCTGATATCTCACACACGCTTGAAATGAGACGGTTGACAAGCTGCACGTTGCTCATTTCAAGTGAGAACAGAGCCACCGGCTGCTCGTTGTTGACAGCAATGTTCTTTGCCATTGAAAGTGCAAACGCCGTCTTTCCCATAGCCGGACGGGCCGCAAGAATGATAAGGTCCGATTTCTGCCAGCCCGATGTAATGTTGTCCAGGTCACGGAATCCGCTGGCCAGACCGCTCATGCCCTCTGCACGCTGTGAAGCCGTGCGTATCCTGTCCACAGACTCCTGAAGTACAGTATTGATACATGCAAAGTCCTTCTTGACATTACGGTGTGAAATCTGGTAAAGACGGTTCTCGGCCTCACCAAGAAGTTCCGATATGTCTGTCGTGTCATCGAACGCCTCGGTCTGAATTTCACTGGTGAAGGTAATCAGTTCACGTGCCATGGCCTTCTGGGCTATGATACGCGCATGATATTCGATATGGGCCGATGAAGTGACCTTACCTGCAAGCTGCGTCACATACAGCGCGCCTCCGGCCTCATCAATGGTGCCGTTGCTCTTGAGCTGTTCTGTAACAGTCAGGATATCTATGGGACGCTGGTTGAGTGAAAGCATGGCCACGGCCTCATAAATGACCTGATGACGGTGGTCATAGAACGAGTCCGTCTTTACAATGTCACTGACCTTTGCAAAAGCGTCCTGTTCAATCATCAGCGCACCGATGACAGCCTCTTCAAGTTCAAGAGCCTGGGGCTGCAGATGGTTCAGTACAATGCCTTCAGTATTGGAACGGCTGTTTCTGGATTTGCCTTTTGATGTGCTGTCTGCCATAGATGATTTCTTTGATGCAAAGGTAGCGCTTTGGCATCATGGGATACAGCAAACCCGCCGCATATTATCCCCCGGTTTTCAACACATCTCGCGCTGACAGACAAACATGCCCGGGAACAGATCCTGTGGGTTGTCAAACGGTTTTCTGAAAAGTCCGAAAAGTGCGGATCCCGAACCTGTCATCGAAGCATATTCAGCCCCAAGGTCATACAGCTTACTCTTGATGTCGCCAAGAATGGGGAAAGCGGAAAAGACACTTGGCTCAAAATCATTGGAAATGCAGTCCTTCCATTCTGACACAGGACGGTGAATGGCATCGGCCAGCGCAATGTCCGGTTTGTGGGGTGTGACCCCTGCATAAGCCTGAGCCGTGCTCACGTGCACATCGGGCTTGACAAGAAGGATTGTATATTGGCACAGCGACAGGGAAATTGGAGTAAGGATTTCTCCGCGTCCCGTAGCAAGTGACGGGGTGTTCGTTATGAAGAACGCACAGTCTGACCCCAGTCTGGCGGCATAGCGTTCCATCATCGGATCACGCATATGCAGATTGAACCGGCGGTTCAGGAGCGATATCATTGCCGCGCAGTCCGATGAGCCACCGCCCAGCCCCGCTCCGGACGGGATGTGCTTGTACAGGCGTATGTCCACAGCGGGCAGGTTGAAATCCTGGGCAAGCATGAGATAAGCCTTCACGACCAGATTGTCCTGCGCCGGGAACGGATATTCGTTTCCCGTCATTTCCAGTTCATAACCGGTTGTGTTCTCTTTCCTGATCTGGACGCGGTGCATCGGCATCACCTCCAGCACATCCTGCAGCAGGACCGGATAGAACACGGTTTCAATGTCGTGGTACCCGTCTTGACGCTTCGCCACGACATTGAGTCCGATGTTTATTTTCGCATTGGGAAACGCTATCATATCATTTGTTGTCTTTCTGAACTCCGCGTGCGGCTATACGGCCCGATGCCATTACCTCTGTCAGAGCGTTGCCGCCAAGACGGTTGCCTCCGAAGAATCCGCCGGTAACTTCGCCGGCAGCATACAATCCGGGAATGGGCTTGCCGTTCTCATCAAGGACACGACGGTCAAGGTCAATCTTCAGACCGCCCATAGTATGGTGGGTTGAAGGTGCCAGCAGACGTATCCTCAGGTTGGCGTCATCAAGGCTGTAGGTTGTCGGATCATAGACACCGTTACTCTTGGTGGCCGTACCTATTATGTCAATTGGATGACCCTTGCCGGCATCTTCAGGCTGACGGCCTTCCATTATTGCCATATCATAATTCCTTATGGTCTCACTGACCTTTTCGGCATCAACGTCAAGTCCTATTTCGGCAAAAAGTTCGCCAAGCTGTGAACCCTTGCGGCCCCATTCCTTTCCGGGATTGTCTCCGCCAAATGCTCCCATTCCGGCATAACCGACGCCAAAACCGCGGGTAATGTAAATGAACACACCGCGAACGCCGTCCTTCTCCACTCCATGCCTGAAAGCGTTCAATGAAAGCACGTCACGTTCAGAACATTCGTCAATATAACGCTTTCCTGTCTTGGGGCTGATGAAGACTGCGCTTTCAACACCTCCAAAGGCAATTGAACCGTCCATGTATCCTAACGGCAAAAGCTGGGTATAACCCTCGCCCACTGTAGCGGCTCCAACCTTCTGTGCCATGTCAATGCCGTCACCGCGGAGCGATGAACGGTTGGTGGTTCCGATTGTCGGGGACAGGTACTGGCGTGACCAGTACTTGTTGGTTCTGAGAACCTTCTGGATGTTTGCCGCATAACCGCCGGTAGCTATGATGACACCCTTCCTGGCATGTGCTATGACCTGTGTGCCATCGGACTTGACTGCCTTGACACCGGTGACGCGGCCGTCTGTGAATATGAGTTCGCCGGCCGATGTCCGCTTCATTATTGTGTTGTGCCCGTTTGCGTTGTTTATGACAGCGACAGGAGCCATGACGTATGAACCCCAGTTGCCCTGATAGCGTTCAGGAGTGCCGTCACCGTCGGCATCGGCCGTGCAGCCGGTCATGGTGTTGCCCCTGTACCAAAGTGCTCCGACCAGCGTTGACTGGCTGTCTGTGAAGCCTACGCCCATGTTCATGAGCCAGGGCTTGAGCTGTTCGCCCTCTTCAACAAACTGTCTTATCAGTTCGTAGTCACCATGTATCCATTCATCCTTGGCCACGTTCTGACGCAGGCCGCCGTAATATGTCTGGAAAATATGCAGATTGGTGGTGGAGAACTGTATAAGGTCGCTCTCTGCCATTCCGCGTCTGATATACGGCCTTTCATATTTCAGATAAGCCTCAATCTCCTTCTTCAGAGCCTGAAGTGTGGGCAGGAATTCGGCATGAACGCCATGCTTTGACTGCTCGGCTATGTCACCTGCAACGAACTCATGTGTCTTGTACCATTCTTCATCAAACGGTTCCTCGGACCAGTTCAGTATTGTCTCAAGATCGGCCATGCAGCCCACAGTGGAACGGACCTTCTTGTGACGCTGGCCGTCAAATCCGATGGCGCTGTAAGCCTCGGGCTTGGCCGGATCCCAGACCAGACTGTGGTCGGTTGCCTGATATATGCCGCCGGACACCAGAGTGTTGCCTCCAAGTTCGGCATTCTTTTCAATGACAAGAACGGTATTGCCGTCCTGGGCAGCCTGTGCACCCGCACAAAGGCCCGCACCGCCGCCGCCAATAATGACAATGTCCCAGGTGTCTTCTATTGTCTCACCGGGATTATGTCCGATGTTCGCGTTCATGAAAGCGGTACGGTTTGATACACCAGCCTGCATTGCAGCATCAAGAACGGCAGCCTTAAGGGCATGACTTGAGAAAGTGGCACCGGAAACGCCGTCAACACCGATACCGCCGGCTGTCTGGATGTCCGGTATGAGAATGGGGAATGCAACATCGCCCACATGTGCGGTTTCACGCTGCTGCCCCACATTTATGTCTGTTATCCCCTTCTCACTGAACGTGACACGGGCCTGAAGCTGACCGCCGTAGCCCCTTCCTTTTCCGGTGTAGGTGCCGGGAGTGAAACTGATTTCACCCTTTCCCTGACTCTTTTCACCTTTTGCCTGTGCAAGTGCCTCACGGACGGCCTCCTTTACGGCATCGGACGTGAATGTGGCACCGGAAACGCCGTCAACATCGGCACTCTGCGCCTGAACTATCCTTTCAGGCAGCACCTTGAACGGCTGTGTGAACTGTGAATATGTATTGCCGTTGTCCCTGATGGCAACCGAGGCAATCTTATGCCCCTTGACTGTAACCGTTGCAGTAACCGTTCCGTCAAGGTTAAGACCGTCAGCTGAATACTTGCCGTTTGCATAGCCGGTTCCTTCAACGGAACCGCCACCGCATGCAGCCAGAACTGTACACGAAAGAATGAACAATGTTTTTTTCATATTGTTGAAGGGATTTTGATTCGGTTAAAGGCCGGCAGCCACAGCAATGCCATGGTCAACGCCGCTGAACCCCATGAATGCCAGAGCCAGCAGACCGGCAGTAAGCAGTGCTATTGCCATACCCTGCATGTTCTTGGGTATTCTGACCCTTGCCAGCTGTTCGCGTATTCCGGCAAAGATTATCAGAGCCAGAGCAAAGCCCAAGGCCGTAGCAAAAGCATAGAGTACACCGGACAGAAGTGAAGGCTCAAGACCCTGGGCATTGTATGTCCCGTTTGCCACAAGGATTGACACGCCCAGAATGCAGCAGTTTGTGGTAATGAGAGGAAGGAATATGCCCAGTGCCTGATACAGTGAAGGAGAGACCTTCTTGAGAACGGTTTCAAGCATCTGGACAAGTCCGGCAATTACCAGAATGAACAGGATGGTCTGCAGATAGCCCAGTCCTAACGGATTGAGCACCCATGTCTGCAACGCATAAGTCACAATGACTGAGACGGTAAGTACAAAAGCGACAGCTATGCCCATACCTGCAGCAGTGCTGATCTTCTTTGAAACACCCAGGAACGGACAGATGCCCAGGAACTGGGAAAGCACCACATTGTTTACGAATATGGCTGAAATGAATATCAGAAAGTACTCCATAATGTTCAGGCTTTACGGTTCTTGATAGTGTTAACAATGGCAATGAGCAGACCAAGCGTAATGAATGCGCCCGGGGCCAGCACAAAGACCAGCATGTTCATTGACGACGGCAGGATCTGGTAGCCGAAGAATGCGCCGTTGCCAAGCAGTTCACGTACTATGCCCAGCAGGGTAAGTGCCAGTGTGAAGCCTATGCCTATGCCTATGCCGTCACAGATTGATGCAAGCACATTGTTCTTGGCGGCAAAAGCCTCGGCACGTCCCAGTATGATGCAGTTTACGACAATCAGGGGAATGAATATGCCAAGCGTCTTGTACAGATCCGGCACGTATGCCTGCATGAGCATTTGCAGTACAGTCACGAATGACGCTATCACCACAATGTAGCATGGAATTCTGACACCGTCCGGAATCAGGTTCTTGAGCAGTGAAATGAATGTGTTGGAACAAATAAGGACGAACATGGTTGCAAGTCCCATGCCCATTCCGTTTATGGCCGATGTGGTTGTGGCCAGTGTCGGACACATACCCAGAAGGAGCACGAATGTGGGGTTCTCCTTCACTATTCCGTTTACTATAGTCTTGAAGTAGTTCATCTGCTTGAAGTTTTTCAGTTCTGTGATGAAGCACCGCTTACAGCATCAGCGCTTGTGTATCCGAATACGGCCTTGTAAGCGCCGTTGACTGCACGCAGAAAGGCTTTTGACGTTATTGTCGATGCGGTAATGGCATCGACCATTCCGCCGTCCTTGCTGACAGTCATCATGTCGTCACCGGGATTCATTCCTATGATGTTGTGGTTGCCGGCCTTTTCCGGAGCGCCCAGAATCACATTCAGGAAAGCAGGCTGCTGAGCGGTCTCGGCACTCTTCTGGCGGAACCATTCATCGGCCTTCTGGCCAAGTCCCGGAGTCTCATTGTTCTCCAGAACGGTATAGCCCAGGATCACGCCTTCAGGATCAAAGCCCACCATAATCTTCAAATCACCGCCAAAGCCGTTCCTGTCAGTCGATTCGACTGCGGTTCCCAGTGAATTGCCGGCCTTGTCATACACGCGGTGGAACACGAATCCGTCCTTCTCAACCGGGTCTTCAACGGTGAACTCCACATCGGACTCCCCAAGAATCACACTCTTTACGCCCTGCGCTATGGCCTGGCTGTTTATCTCTTCTATCGGGCCGCGGGTAACGCCGTTGACCCAGGCCAGCAGACCGGCAGCCACGACGGCAATCACGGTCAGCACAACGGCCATATTGGTTAAGTTTGAATTGAGCTTTTTCATTTTTCAGTCAGACCGAAACGTTTTGGCTTGCACCAGTTGTTGATAAGCGGGGTTACAGCATTCATTATGAGAATGGCGAATGACATTCCTTCAGGATATGAACCGAAAAGTCTGATGATTACGGTAAGGAATCCGATGCCTATGCCGTACCAGACCATTCCGTTCTTTGTCATTGGCGATGTCACATAGTCAGTGGCCATGAAGATGGAGCCAAGCATGAGACCGCCTGAGAGAAGGTGCGTCAGGGGATCGGCGTATGTGACAGGATTCACCAGCCACATTATTCCGGTCAGGACAGCCACGGTAAGCAGGATTGAGACCGGGATGTGCCATGTGATCACCTTGCGCCACAGCAGGATGACAAGACCTATGAGCAGCGCCAGAGCGCATGTTTCGCCAAGCGAGCCGCCTGTATTGCCAAGGAACATGTCCAGATATGACGGCAGGCTGTCATTCTGATAGCCCATCAGTCCCAGAGGCGTAGCAGCCGTGACAGCATCGGAATAGGCCAGCATCTGGTGCGGAACAGGCCATGATGTCATTCTTGACGGAAATGAGACAAGCAGGAACACGCGACCTACCAGAGCCGGGTTGAACGGATTGTTGCCAAGGCCGCCAAACGCCATCTTTCCAATACCGATGGCAACCAGAGAGCCCATGACCACCATATAAAGAGGTATGTTTGACGGCAGGTTGAATGCCAGCAGCATACCGGTTATGATAGCGGAACCGTCACCTAAGGTCGAACTGCTTCTTTTGAGAAGATATCTGTTTATGAGCCATTCGAACAGCATGCATGAAAGCACTGACGTGGCGGTGACTATCAATGCGCCAATGCCGAAAATGATGACCGATGCTATGAATGCCGGCAGCAGTGCCGTAATCACCCAATGCATGTTCTTTTCTATGCTGTCCCCGCCATGTACATGTGGAGACGTTGAAATATACAGTTTCTGAGCCATATTCCTTATTTCTTAGCGTTACGGGCGCGGATTATTCCGCCTACCCTGTTCTTTCCAAGACGGACCCAGTCAAGCAGAGGCCTGTTTGACGGGCATGTGGTCTGACAGCAGCCGCACTCTATGCAGCTCATGATCATGCCTTCCTCGGCCACGTCCCATTCCTGTGACTGGGATACCGTGGCAAGCAGATAGGGCTCCAGTCCCATGGGACAGGCGCTCACACACTTGGCGCAGCGTATGCAGTTGCGTTCCTCCTTGCGTGCGGCATCCTTTTCCGGCAGCATGAGCAGGCCCGATGTGCCCTTGACTACGGGAGCCGTATCGTCAAGAAGCGGACGCCCCATCATGGGACCGCCGGATATGAGCTTTCCGGTATCTTCAGGCATGCCGCCGGCATATTCTATGAGCTGGCTGACGGGCGTGCCCATACGGACCTTGAGATTGCACGGATTCTTTACGCTCTTGCCTGTCACCGTCACAATACGCTCAAACAGAGGCTTGTTCTTCATGACGGCCTCATAGATAGCATAAACCGTACCTACATTCTGGACCACACAGCCCACATTTGCAGGCAGTGCAGGCGGAGGCGGAACCTGACGGCCTGTGACAGCCTCAATGAGCTGCTTTTCACCGCCTTGCGGATATTTCATCCTAAGGGGCATGACCTCAATGCCGCTTACCATGCTGGTCTTTGAACGCATGACTGCGATTGCATCGGGCTTGTTCTCTTCAATTCCTATAACCGCGCGGTCAATGCCAAGCACTTTCAGTATGATCTTTATACCTATTATAATCTGATCCGGGCATTCCAGCATGAGACGGTGGTCTGCCGTAAGATAAGGCTCGCACTCCACAGCGTTGACAATAAGTGTGTCAATGGCGCAGTCCTTTGGCGGACACAGCTTGACGTGTGTTGGGAAACATGCACCGCCCATACCAACAATGCCGCAAGCCTTGATGCGTTCAACAATCTCTTCACGGGACATGTTGCACTGGAGAACCAGCCTGTCCGAGCGGTCTATTGACGGTTCCCATTCATCGCCTTCAACATCAATGAAAACAGCGGGTTTGCGCAGGCCGCTGGCATCAACTATTGTATCTATTTTGGCAACCTTGCCCGATACCGATGAATGGATGCAGGCGGACATGAAGCCGCCAGGTTCTGCAATCTTTGTTCCGACCAGCACCCTGTCACCCTTCTGGACACAAGGGACTGCCGGTGCGCCAATGTGCTGTGAAAGTGGAAAGACGGCCTGCACCGGAAGCGGTGCCGTTTCAGTCTTCCTGTCTTCAGTCAGCTTGTTGGCCTGTGGGTGTACGCCACCTATTGTAAAAGTATTCATTGTTCCTGACTGGTGTTTGATTCTGTGGTTTCCTGAACTTCAGCCTGTTCAGCCTGTACTCTCTTTGGCGGGAAATTGACCGCCATGATTGTGTGCTGCGGACACTCGTCAACGCACTTGCGGCAAAGACGGCACTTTTCAAAGTCAATGTACGCAAGGTTGTTTTCAAGCGTTATGGCCTCAAACGGACATGCCTTCACACATTTGCCGCAACCTATGCAGGCTGCGTTGCAGGCCTTCTTTGCGACCGGTCCCTTGTCCCTGTTGACACATGACACATAGACACGGCGGTCCAGCTTGTTGCGGTTCCTGAGTTCGATGATTCCGCGCGGGCAGGCCTTTGCACAGGCGCCGCATGCAGTACACTTTTCCTGATCCACCTCCGGAAGACCGGTTTCCGGGTTCATGTGTATGGCATCGAACTTACATGCCGACACGCAGTCCCCACAGCCCAGACAGCCGAAGAAACAGCCTGTCGTTCCGCCGTTCATCATGGCAGCCACGGCACAGCTTCCGGCACCGTCATAAGCACGCAGACGGGGACGGTTCTCACATGAGCCGCTGCAGCGCACTACAGCAATTTTCTCAACTCCAGCTTCAACTGCATGACCTGTTATGGCTGCAATCTGCTGCATTACCTCACTCTTGCACACCGAACACTTCACCCCTTCCATCGAATCACGCTTGACGCATGCTTCTGCAAATGCGCTGCAGCCCGGAAATCCGCAGCCGCCGCAGTTGGCACCCGGAAGAAGTTCGGCAATCTGCCCCACGCGGGGGTCTTCCTCAACTTTAAATTTTCTTGCAATGACAAACAGGACTATGCCCAGGACAAGTCCGGTAATGCCCAAAACAAGAATCGCCGTCAAAATTGGTGACATATCAGTAATCTATAATTTCAAATTTGAAGTCCTTCTTCATTCTGTTCCGGCAAAGGAACAATATCACATAATAAGGAACCAGGACTGCAATGGCAGCCAGAGCGGCCATTTTTTCATTCCCGGTCACAGCCAGTGTCAGAACCAGCGCAACGAACAGCAGCACAAGCGGTATTCCGAATGCGAAAAGAACCGCACGCCAGCCCTGGCTTTCCGTCCCGGCCACTTCAACGGACTGTCCCACCCGGAAGTCCGATGTGTTACAGCCGCTGACCTCAACCAGTTTTTCCTTTGAATCGGCCGCGTGACAAATATTTTTCACCTGGCATCCGCTGCAGGCCGATGACTGGAGAATGCGTACAACGACTGCATCGGACCTGACTGTATCAATTATTCCCTTATGCCTGATGCTGGTTGCCATTTTTGTCCGCCGACTGTTCAATCTTACAAATATAGGTCTTTTTCCGCACTGGGAGTGCATACGGGGTACATTTTTATTAAGAAAAATAATAAGTGTCTGATGTTGTCCGTGTTACAAATTTTACTACCTTTGCGGCACCGTTACGGGATAACGGTTATTCAAATCATTATTAATTCAATAAAAAACAACAACTTATGGCAGCAAAAATCAGATTGCAGAGACATGGCCACAAAGGTTATGCATTCTATTCAATCGTAATTGCAGACACCAGAGCTCCACGTGATGGAAAGTTTATTGAGAAGATTGGCACTTACAATCCTAACACCAATCCTGCTACAGTAGATTTGAATTTCGAAAGAGCACTGTACTGGGTAAATGTAGGCGCACAGCCCACTGACACAGCCCGCAACATCCTTTCAAGAGAAGGCGTTTACCTGATGAAGCATCTTCAGGGCGGCGTAAAGAAGGGTGCATTTGACGAAGCCGCAGCTCAGGCTAAGTTCGATGCATGGAAGCAGGCTAAGGAAAGCGCACTGAAGGCTATCACCGTTAAGGAAGAGCAGGCAAAGCGCGAACTTGGCAAGGCTAAGCTTGAAGCAGAAAAGAAGGTCAACGAAGCTATTGCTGAAAAGGTGGCAGCCAAGAAGGCTGAAGCCAAGGCAGCAGCTGAGGCCGCAGCAGCAGAAGCAGCCGCTCAGGAAGCAGCCGAAGAAGCTCCCGCAGCTGAAGAAGCTCCCGCAGAAGCTTAAGTTTCAGGACCATCAAGGTTTGAAAAAAGGACTTCGGGCCCAACCCGGAGTCTTTTTTATTAAAATGCAGTCATCATGGGAAAGTTCAGAACATTTCTTGAGAGAAAGGACATAGTGGTTTCGGCCAAAAGATACGGCGTTGACGCACTTGGAGCAATGGCCCAGGGCCTGTTCGCTTCACTGCTCATCGGCACAATCATCAAAACGGTGGGTGAACAGACCGGACTTGACATTCTGGTCGAGATTGGCGGTTTTGCCATGAGCATGGCCGGTCCGGCAATGGCCGCATCGATAGCATACGCCCTGCATACTCCCAATCTGGTTCTGTTCTCCATGCTGGCAGTAGGCGCCGCAGCCAACAAGCTTGGCGGTGCAGGCGGCCCGCTGGCCGTTTACGTTGTCACAATCTTTGCAGCAGAATTCGGCAAAGCCGTATCCAAGGAGACAAAGGTCGATATCCTTGTCACGCCGCTTGTCACAATCGGTATCGGCATCGGACTTTCATACTGGTGGGCACCAGGTATTGGAGCTGCAGCAAGCTGGGTCGGTGAAATCATAATGTGGGCCACCACCAGACAGCCGTTCCTTATGGGAATTGTGGTTTCAGTTATTGTAGGCATGGCTCTGACACTGCCCATCAGTTCCGCTGCCATCTGCGCCGCACTGAGTCTGACCGGACTTGCAGGCGGTGCCGCCGTAGCCGGATGCTGCGCCCAGATGATAGGTTTTGCGGTTCTCAGTTTCCCCGAAAACCGATGGAACGGCATTGTATCACAGGGACTTGGCACCAGCATGCTCCAGATGGGCAACATTGTCAGGAACCCCAGGATATGGATAGCCCCCACCCTTGTGTCCGCAATCACCGGTCCCATTGCCACCTGCCTGTTCCATCTTGAAATGAACGGTCCGGCAATCGCCTCAGGCATGGGTACCTGCGGTCTGGTCGGTCCCATTGGCGTAATCACCGGCTGGAACGCACCCACCGCATCCGACTGGCTAGGCCTTGCAATGATCTGCATTGTCCTGCCGGCAGTGCTGACACCGATCGTCGGCCATTTCCTGCGCAAGGCAAGCTGGATCAGGCCGGGTGACCTGACGCTGGATTGATCAATGGGGACAGTCCCCGCGCAATGGGGACTGTCCCTGCCCGGCAAGGTGCGTCCCTATTGCTCACCTGACAGCCAGACGGTTCAGGATTCGGCGGTTAATGCCGGTAATGCGGCTGAGCTGGTTTATGCTGGCACCTTCAAACAGGCATCTGACAACAGCCTGGCTTTGAAGTTCCGCATCAACAGCAGACAGGTCCGACGGATTGTCCGTTCCGCAGACTTCAACCAGAATGCATCGGACTGTATCATCTTTGATTCTTACACGGACATTGTCAATGTCTATGCAATTGTCCTTATCCGGAACTGGGGCGTGGACCATGTTGTCCAAATCCGCAAAATCAGTGATTCTGAACAGCATTTCCTTGTCACAGATACCAGCTACCGGTACAGAAACCGGCTGTCCGGCAGCACGTCGGATTTCATTCCACGAGTTCCAGGGATGCTGTTCTGCCGTCTGGCATATCCCGGCCTTTACCGGATTCTGGTGGATGTATCGGACCAGAGTGAAGAAATAATTGGCATCATTGCACGGTTCGGAACGGAACCTGTCCTGAAAAAGATGTCCAACGCGCATGTACTTCATATTGAAATAGATGGCATACCTTGTGCAGATGCGTTTCATGGAAAGTGCCAAAGGTTCGTCCACTTCCTGAATCAGCAAGTGGACATGGTTAGACATCAGACAGTACGAAAACAGCCTGAATGATTGGATTTTGGCATCCTTGAAAAATTCCTTCTGGATGAAAATGTTGTCTTTCAGGATTTTGATGAAAATCCGATAATCTGCATCATCAACAAAAAT
>JAGHSY010000056.1 GCA_018065615.1 Candidatus Colenecus caballi
GGCTTGTTGGGGAAGAGGCTTTTGCACGCGCCGTGAAGGATGTTCTCAGGTACAAGTTCCGTGCCGGACTGTTTGACAAGGATGCGTATCTGTATGCAGACGGTCACATCGGACTTGATTCACAGGAAGAGCGCCAGACTGCATACAACATTGCAGCACAGTCAGTCGTGCTGCTTGAGAATGACGGAGTGCTGCCTTTGAAAAAGGATTGTAACATATTCCTGACCGGTCCCAATGCCGCTTCAATGTGGGCCATGTGCGGTGACTATTCGTTCCCGGCCATGACTTATTTCTGGAAGCACACGGACATAGGGTCGGAGAATCCGCACATTGTAAGTCTGCTTGAGGGTATGAGGTCACGCGGTGCGGCTGTAAGCTATTCACGTGGCTGTGACTGGACTGAGGAGATTGAGACAAAGTACAATGAGACGGGTGACCCGCGCGCGTGGGAGTACCAGCTGCTGCACCGCAAGGTCGATTCCGGTGAGAAGGCGGACCGTAAAGAAGCTATTAAGATGGCTGCCGGGGCAGATGTCATAATTGCCGCCATGGGTGAGAATGTCATGCTGTGCGGTGAGAACCGTGACCGCAGGGGGCTGCGTCTGCCGGGCAGTCAGGAACAGTACGTGCGTGAGCTGATTGCCACAGGAAAGCCGGTTGTTCTGGTCATGTTCGGAGGCCGTGCCCAGGTGATAGGTGACCTTGCCGATGCATGCGCCGCTGTTATTCAGGCCTGGTATCCGGGCGAGGAGGGCGGAAATGCTGTGGCTGACATACTGTATGGCAACGTTTCACCGTCAGCCAAGCTCAGCGTCAGCTATCCCGGTGTCGAAATCAACACCCCTGTCTGCTACAATTATTCACTGGAACCGGATCCGCGCATTCAGTGGCCGTTCGGTTACGGTCTGAGCTACACGACATTCGAATACAGTGACCTGAAGCTGGATGCCGGGAGCATAAAGACTACGCAGGAGAGCATCGGACTGGAATTCACAGTCAGAAATGCCGGCAGTGTCAGGTCCGATGAAATTGTACAGCTATATCTGTCACCAAAGACCGGTTCCCAGAACATACGTCCCATACAGCTGCAGGGCTTTACACGTGTAAGTCTTGAGCCGGGAGAATCCAAGACCGTGCGTGCAGAAATGTTCATTGACCAGTTCGGCTACTATTCGGACTGGGGCTGGAACATTGCTCCCGGTGACTTCACTCTGAAAATAGGCGCTTCATCGGCCGATATCCGTCTTAAGGCCGATGTCACACTGACCGGCAGACCGGTCCGCAAGAAGCTGCGCGACAACTACTTCTCAAAGTGGTCATTATAGACTCCAGCGCAGAGCCACACCGCCGTATGCCGGCACTTGAACGCGCACGGGGCGGGTGGGACTGATGTCGGAGCGCACGGACTGGCCGGAAAGAAGGTCATTCAGCAGGCAGTCATTCTTCTCTGTCATGCAGAGATAGTCAAATGCGTGCTGTGGAATATTGACGGCAATATTCATTGCCTTGTCACTGAAGTTGGCCACAACCAGTACGGCATGGTGGCTGTCAGCTCTCAGGAACGCATACATCTTGTGCGGGTTGAAATGGTCCGATACGGGATTGACGTACATAAGGTCAAAGAATCTGCCGCCGGATATGGCTTTTTCTCTGTTGCATGCCTTGAGCAGGGTGGAGTAGAAGCACCTGATCTTTCGCTCCCTGTCAGACAGAAGCCCGTCATTCCACTTGCCGTCATTGTACAGCCGCCTCAGTGTGTCCGGTGACCAGTAGTCAAAAATGGTGGAGCGTCCGTCAAGTCCGCTGAATCCTTCCTTGTCCATGCCGCGCTCACCGACTTCCTGACCGCTGTAGACCATGACGGGGCAAGTGTCCATGAAGGCCGATACAATCATTGCCGGAAGACCTTTTTCTGCCATTCCAGCGAAGAAATCAGATGCCAGACGCTGTTCGTCGTGGTTTTCCATGAAGTGCAGCATGTGGCTTCCGTTCTCACCTGTCTGCTGCCAGCATCGGGTAATAGCCGTGGCAGATTCCCGTCCTTCAACTACAGCACGCAGCGTGTCGTAAAGCCCCACCTTATCATATATATAGTCAAACTGTCCGAATCCGATGTATGACGAGTAAGAACCGGGATTGTATATTTCGGCTATGAACTGTATTTTCCTATGCTTTTTTTTGACTTTTCCGATTGCCCAGTGCCAGAATTCCACAGGGACCATTTCGGCCATGTCACAGCGGAATGCGTCAACTCCCTTGTCTGCCCAATAGAGTAAAATGTCAAGCATTTTTACCCATGTATCAGGGACTGGGTCAAAGTGTGATATGCCATTTGAATAGTCACGGCCGTAGTTCAGTTTGACGGTTTCATACCAGTCTGAGTATGATGGGTAAGCTGAAAAACGGTCATTGCCGGTTGCTTTGGCCGGAAATTCACAATAATCGCCCCAATTGGGCTCACCTGAAAGCTTTTGCCCTGGAATGTAATAAAAATTATTATTCGGACTGAAGCTCAGGCCGGTATCATCGGACTCTCCAAGACCCTTGACGCCGGCCGGCATCATGATGGAGCGGTACTGGCGGGCAACATGGTTTGGCACAAAGTCCATAATGAATTTCATTCCGGATTCATGGACCCTTGACACGAGTGCATCGAACTCATTCATCCTGTCAGGAACAGAAACGGCAAGGTCCGGGTCAATGTCGTAGTAGTCACGTATGGCGTAAGGTGAACCGGCTTTGCCTTTGACCGTCGAATGGTGGGAGACGGGTATTCCGAACTGGGAATAGTCTGTGCATGAAGCGTGGGCTATCAGTCCGGTGAACCAGATATGGGTCACGCCCATGGACCTGATGCTGTCAAGTACGGTGGGCGTGAAGCTGTTCATCTTTCCGCATCCGTTGTCGGCAATGCCGCCGTTGGGGATGCATGCGCTGCTGCTGTTGCAGGCTGTTCTGGTAAAAATCTGATAAATGACAGCTTTCTTCATACTGTCATTTCCTGATTCTCTTTATCAGACCTGTCAGGACTGTGCCGGGACCGCATTCTGTGAATTCCTGTGCACCGTCTGCTATCATGTTCAGCACGCTCTGCGTCCAGCGGACCGGAGAATTGAGCTGGGTGACCAGATTTTCGCGGATTTCATCGGGGTTTGTGTGCGGTTTTGCATCGACATTCTGGTAGATGGGGCATACAGGCGTGCTGAACTGTGTCTGACTTATTGCCTTTGCCAGCTCTTCCTTAGCGGGAGTCATCAGCGGTGAATGGAATGCGCCGCCGACAGTCAGGGGGAGAGCACGTTTTGCTCCTGCTTCCTGCATGAGCGGACATGCGGCTGCAATGGCTTCTCTGGAACCTGAAATGACCACCTGTCCGGGGCTGTTGTAGTTGGCCGGAACGACCACCATGCCCTTTGCGTTCAGGTCAGCGCATATCTGTTCTATCCTGCTGTCTTCCAGTCCGATGATGGCGGCCATGGTACCCGGGACAAGTTCACATGCCTTCTGCATGGCGCGGGCACGTTGTGCGACCAGCTTCAGTCCGCTTTCAAACGAAAGGGCACCGCATGCCACAAGGGCTGAGAATTCACCAAGCGAATGTCCTGCAACCATATCGGGCTTGAAATCATCAAGCGATCTGGCAACTGCAACGGAATGGATGAATACGGCAGGCTGGGTGATGTCTGTGCGCCGCAGGTCTTCATCGGATCCATCAAACATTATGTCCGTGATTCGGAAACCAAGAATGGAGTTGGCTTCTTCAAACAACTGCTTTGCCCAGTCAAACTGTTCGTACAGGTCTTTTCCCATGCCCTGGAACTGGGCACCCTGTCCGGGAAATACATATGCCTTCATATGATGGAATTTAATTATTTTAACTATCTTTGCGCGTCTTTGGACAATGCAAAATTAGTCATTTTTGCTTTTTTTTCAAGTGCGCACACAATTTATGTCCTTTCCGCGCGTTTAGAAATAAAAAGAAACTGATGTTGAACTACAATATACAGAATTTCAGCAAGGCAAGCAGTCACATGGAACACCATGACGCTATGGGCGGTTTCCAGTTGGGTCTCAAGAGACTTTTTGACATTGTCTTCTCAATTGTCGGACTGATAGTCCTTTCACCATTCATTCTGGTTTTCTCCATTGTGCTTCTTTTTGACAAGGGACCTGTCATATTCAAGCAGGAAAGAATCGGTTATAAAGGCAAACCGTTCACCATCTACAAGTTCCGTACAATGCGGATTGATGCCGAATCAAACGGCATACCGCGCCTTGAGAATGAACGCAACATGTATCTTACAAGATTTGGCCGTTTCCTGCGCGCCCATCATCTGGATGAAATACCGCAGTTATGGAATGTTCTCAAGGGAGACATGTCATTCGTAGGCCCCAGACCGGAACGCCAGTATTTCATCAATCAGATAAACTGTGAGACCGATGACTACCGTTACATCTACCTGATGCGTCCGGGAGTCACTTCATACGCAACAATTTACAACGGATATACAGATACGATGGACAAGATGCTCAAGAGACTTGAGTATGACATTGACTATCTGGACCACCGTACAATATTCACGGACCTTGGCATCATTCTGAAGACTGTATGCTCAGTGTTCAGTGGCAAAAAATTCTAAATGTATCTTATCTTATGAGAAGAATCCTTGTTTCGTTCATGCTGTTGTTGTCTGCTGCTGCAGCATCAGCACAGATGTCAGAAGACAAGATTATCCAGTATGTTCAGGAACAGCAGGCTAAAGGCGTTTCCCAGGAACAGATTGTATTTGACCTCAACAAGAAGGGCGTGTCACTGCAGCAACTCCAGAAAATGCGTGACAAGTATGAGAAACAGCAGTCAAGCGGGATTATGGGTAAAACGGTCAGACAGGATATGTCCCAGTCCAGAAACAGGAATGGAGGCATGAATCAGGTTGACAGTGAGAATGACTACCTGCAACTTACTGAAAATGAAAAACTGCAGCAGATGTACAGCGAATCAATGTTCCTTTTCGTGGATTCAATGTATCTGCTCAGGCAGTCACTACTTCCGAATAAGAAGGAAATATACGGCCACAACCTGTTCAAAGGCTCAGATATGTCATTTGAGCCAAGCATCAATCTGGCCACTCCACAGAATTACCGTCTGGGCCCTGGCGATGAGGTTATAATTGACATCTGGGGCGCATCGCAGACCACAATACAGGAAACGATTTCACCCGACGGCAACATAATCGTTGAGAATCTTGGTCCTGTGTATCTTGGCGGAAAGACTGTGAAGGAAGCAGACAGTTATATAAAGAAAGTGTTCAGCCAGATATATTCGGGTCTTGACGGAAACGATTCAAATTCAAACATCAAGCTTTCTCTTGGACAGAACCGTTCGGTACTTGTCAATGTCATGGGTGAGGTTGAGAATCCGGGTACATATCAGGTGTCATCATTTGCAACCGTATTCAATGCAATCTATCTTGCCGGCGGCGTCAGTGACCTTGGTTCCATGCGTGACATCAGGCTTGTGCGCGGCAATAAGGAGATTGCCAGGGTTGACATGTACGAATACATTCAGAACGGCCGTGTCAGTGATGACATCAGACTTGAGGACAATGATGTGGTGATTGTTGCTGCCCACAGCATTCTGGTCAACATTGACGGCCGCATAAGACGCCCAATGCTATATGAGATGAAGGAGGACGAAAGCGTTGCACAGCTCATTTCCTATGCCGGCGGTCTTGAGTCCGATGCCTACCGCGGAGATGTCCGTCTGGTCAGAATGGGTGAATTCCAGCGTGAGATATTTACTGTCAGAAAGGATGAGCAGGCCGGATTCAGACTGATGGACGGCGACTCCCTGTATGTGGATTCCATTCAGGTGACATTCTCCAATATGGCCGAAGTGCGCGGTGCGGTCTATCGTCCCGGCCAGTTCCAGATAGGTGAAATAAGCACCGTCAGGGAACTTGTTGAGGCGGCAGGCGGCCTGAAGGAGGACGCATATCCCACAAGAGCCCTGTTGAGCCGTACCAATCCGGACAAGACACTGACCAATCAGTCTGTTGACATTATGGGTCTTATGGACGGAACGGTTCCGGATGAACAGCTCAGAAACAACGATATTCTGTTCATTCCAAGTCTGTTTGACATTGGTGAAGTCCGCACCTACAGCGTTTACGGTCAGGTCATGTTCCCCGGTGATTACCGCTATGCCGACAACACCAGCATTGAAGACCTTATCCTTCAGGCAGGCGGACTGAAAGAGGACGCTTCTCTTGCCAAGGTCGATGTGGTACGCCGTAACCGCAACAAGAACGCATCGGAAAAATCGGACTCCCTTTCACAGACTTTCTCATTCCAGATAGACGAGCATCTGGCCATTCAGGACAACGGATTCCGTCTGGAGCCCTATGATGAGGTCTATGTGCGCCGCAGTCCGGGCTATTCGGTCAACAGGCGTGTGATTGTTGAAGGTGAGGTCACATTTCCCGGTTATTATTCGTTGTCAACAAGCAATGAGCGTCTCAGTGACATAATGGGACGTGTAGGCAGTTTCAGTTCCGAAGCATATCTGGAAGGTGCGCGTCTTGAACGCACCATGACCGATGAGGAACGTGTCAGAATGAAGAATCTGGCAGAAATATTTTCATCAAATGACTCTGTAGCACTGGCAAAGACAATAATGAAGCTTGCCGATGCCACCACTTATGATGTGGGCATCAACCTGAAGGAGGCAATTGATGAACCGGGCGGCTCAGCAGACATTGTGCTGCGTGACGGTGACAGGATTATCATTCCTGTACTCACCAATACCGTAAGAATTAACGGACAGGTAATGTTCTCGAATACAGTTCCTTATGTCAAGGGAAAGAATCTGAAATATTACGTTGACAAGGCCGGCGGATATTCACAGAAAGCTAAGAAGAACAAGGCATACGTTGTCTATATGAACGGTTCTGTCATGAAGGCCAAAAACAGGTCAAGCCTTATACAGCCCGGCTGTGAGATTGTTGTCCCGGCCAAGCAGCAGCGTGACGGTCTCAAGACAACAGAGATTCTGAGCCTGGGTTCGACATCGGCTTCACTGGCTACTGTGGTGCTGGCACTTGTAAGTCTTTTAAAATAATATCAACGGCAATGGAAAAAACTGACGGCAAAATGATTGGAAATGATAATCAGAAAAAACCGGTAGTGGCCAATGATAATGATATGGTCAGAGTCGCTGTGATTGATCTGAAGAAAGTGTTCAGGGTATTGTTTGGGAATAAGATGACGATAATCATTTCCTCCTTTGCCACATTCGTTCTGTCATCGCTCCTTATTGTTTGTGTGCCAAGGCAATACACCAGTCAGGTTATGCTGGCTCCAGAAGATGACGGTTCTGGTGGCAGCTCCTTGAGTGATCTGGCGTCATCGTTCGGTTTTGATCTTGGTTCCATGAAGTCTTCCGATGCCATATATCCCCTGCTGTATCCGGATTTGTTCAATTCAAATGATTTCGTGGTTGAACTGTTTGGTGTTGAAGTCGCAAAACTGGACGGCAGCCTTCGGACATCTTATCTTGACTATCTTATGCATTATCAAAAACATACACCGTGGCAGCCTGTGCTTTCGAAAGTGAAGAAACTGCTCAGGCCAAAGCCACGTGAAATTCCTGACGGCATGAAAAGGAAGGAGGGGGTGGATCCGTTCATGTTGACATACAATGAGGATATGATTGCCAAGAAGGTCAGGGAAAATATTAAATGTACTGTTGACAAGAGGACAAACGTCATCACTATCAGTGTCATTGATCAGGATCCGCTCATCTGTGCGACTCTTGCGGATTCAGCCCGTTTCAGACTGCAGAATTTCATAACGCAGTACAGAACCAGCAAGGCTCGTGCCGATTATGAGTATTATATGAAACTGACAGAAGGGGCCAAATTGGATTATGAAGAGTCAGTGAAGGCTTATAGCGCCTATTGTGACTCTCACAAGGGAATGGTTCTTCAGGCTGACATATCGCGCAGGGATGAACTTGAAAGTGAAAAGGACGCAAAATTCAATGCGTTGACAGTCCTTAATTCCCAGATACAGACAGCAAAAGCCAGAATTCAGGAAAGGACTCCGGCATTTACAATACTTCAGAACGCTTCAGTACCAGTAAAGCCGTCAAAGCCAAAAAGGATGATATTCGTGTGCTTTATGACTTTCCTTGCATTCATGTGCAGTTCAATCATTGTACTCATAAAGGACATGGCCGATGACTGATGAATCGGGATGTACGCAAACCAATAAGGTAAGTCCATCAGGAAAGATAGCAAAGAACACGTTCCTGTTATGGGGACGTATGCTCATCCTGACAGTCATAAATCTGTTTTCACTCAGAATTCTTCTAAAAGCATTGGGTGATGACGATTATGGTCTGTATAATGCGGTAGCCGGTGTCGTGACGCTGTTTTCATCAGTGACTACGGTGCTGTCAATATCTACACAGCGCTTTTATTCTTATGAATCGGGTAAGGGCAATTATTCCAAATTGAATGAGATATTCAGCAAAAGCCTGAATCTGAATGCGTTATTGTCACTGTTGATTGTTTTGCTGCTGGAGACGGCAGGCTTGTGGTATGTTGGAACGCTTATGGAAATTCCTGATGGAAGAATGGAAGCAGTTCAATGGACGTACCAGTTCGCTGTCATTTCATTGGTATTCATGCTTCTTCAGATACCGTTTATGGCTGCGGTCCTGGCGCATGAGGACATGGGGATATATACAGTCATCACCACAGTTGAGTGTCTGCTTAAGTTGGCGGTCATATATCTTATCGGCACCAGTGGAATTGACGGAATGATATTTTATGGTGCCGGATTGCTCGTCGTGGTTCTGCTGACATTCCTTTCTTATGTTTTTGTTGCGGTCCGACGCTATCCGGAATGCCATTATCATGTACAGAAAAGCAGGTCTTTGTATAGAGAACTGCTTACGTTCTCCGGATGGACCTTTTACGGCTCTGTAGCAGGAGTGGCGTTGATTCAAGGCAACACATTGCTGTTGAACCGCTTTTTCAAGCCTTTCATCAATGCGGCATTTGCGGTGGCTGTTCAGATAAATAATGCCTTTACGCAACTGTGCGGTAGTGTTGTTCTTGCCATACGTCCTGCAATGATACGCTCATATGCAGCAAATGATTATGATGGATTGGCTTTCCTTTTTTCGTTCTGCAACAAGATCCTGTTTTTCATTGTTTCTCTTATAGGAATACCTCTGATAATTGAAATGCCAACCGTAATGTATGTCTGGCTTGAAGATGTTGTTCCTGAAAAGATCCTTTTTGCCAGACTGATGATAGTTTATGTTATGGTAATGGCCATGCACAATCCGATAACCACCATCATGCAGGCATCAGGAAATATTAAAAAGTATCATTTGCTTGCCGATACCATAATACTGATGTGTATTCCTTTGTCATATCTGCTGTTCATGTTTGGAATGCCGGCATATTTCATATTGGTCACGATGACAGCAGTCAGTCTGATTGCGCATGTTGTCCGCATGTTCTGTTTGAAAAGACAGTTTGACTCTTTTTCCTTATACGATTATCTTGTGAAATTCCTGCTTCCATTCATCCTGTATGCAACGGTATCATTTGCCGTTTCTTTTCTGTTTCACAGGATGGTCGGAAACATGATGCTCAGGTTTGTGTCGGTTCTGGCATCATCGGTCTTGACGTTGTCATTGCCAATATGGGGTATAGGCCTGTCAGTTGAGGAAAAAGCTTATGTGAAAAGTTTTTTCCATAAGAGAAAGGAATGACAAAGGGACTGTTGCTATTCCCAATATCGCAACTGAAATGATGTCAGACACTCCAAAACAGGACAAAATCAAACGGCTGAAGACTGTAGTTCAGATATAGCAGTGCCAGAAGTTCCACTGCCAGTATGCCAGCCCAACGGGGTCTGATTGTGTAACTGATGTCTGTATAAAGAATTACAGATACAATCCTTAGAAGATAACTCATGCGCTCAGCCAATACTGGCAGGAACGACAATACCACATAACAACATATGCCAATTCCAAAAATCTTTATCATTATTGGAAAATATCTGTTGTAAGTTGTAATGGTGGTTGAGAAGAACAACATATAGTAGTATAACAGCACGGCGAACAGCTGCATCGGTGAAAACACGTTGACTGCAACCTCTGTTTGCCCTGTCACTTCTGCAGCCTGGTACAATGCCAGTTTTCTACCGATATATGGAATGTCATATACCATATTCAATCCATCGCTGACGAAATATATCAGATATGATGCAGGGATTATGAGTGCCCAAATCAGAATGTCAAGTCTGTTCAGCTCTTTGTTTTTGAGAAATAACAATGGAAACAGGATCAGTCCGGATGTGTGAAAGAAGGAACCTGTGGCAATCAATATGAACGCCATCCATTTTCTGTCTTCTGCCATTTCAATGATGGCCAACAGGAACAGTCCGGACAGAATACCGGTACGTATCTGTGTGATTTCATGCAATTCATAGTAATAGCCCAGATAAACCACAAGTGTCAGAAACAGATATGGGCTGTATTTCCTGAATGCGGCAAATTTGAGCGATACGCCTATTATAGCATAAAACACGAACAAGACATGCACATCTTTTGAAATATGGTTAAGTATGCTGGAAATCAGGATAAAGGAGTATTCTACGGCATCGGCTAATCTCAAGTCATAATATTTGAGGTAATACATCTCATAATTCTGAGAATCAGGATCAACTCCAATTTTTCTTAGTCCGGCAACAAGTACCAGTACAAATCCCAGAAAAAGGTATAATATCATATTGTATTTCTTTGGTAACCGGTCTTCGACAAAGGCAAGCAGAGCGGTTAGAACGAATACTGACAATATTATATATACCATTACAGGGGATATTTGATGATGTTTTTTCCTGTTTTCAAACAAAGATACTCAAGTTTTCAGTAAGTCACAGCATCTGATTCATTTTGTGTCGCAGTCATTGTGATAATTTCTGTAATAACTGTATTTTTGTAAGAATATGAATATAGGTCGGGCATGTACTCCAGTTATATGGATATCCGGCAATATCGAAAGCATGAATAGTAATAACAGTATGTATGACTGACATCAGATGAAAAAGATAATGCTTGTTTTCGGAACCCGTCCTGAGGCCATCAAGATGTGTCCGCTGGTAAAGGAGTTCCAGAAATATCCTGATGATTTTGAAACTGTTGTCTGTGTGACAGGCCAGCACCGTGAAATGCTGGATCAGGTACTGGACATATTTGATGTGACACCTGATTTTGACCTTGACATAATGAAACAGGGACAGGATCTGTATGATGTGACAGCGCGTGTACTCCTGGGTATGCGTGACGTATTCAAGGAAAGCAGACCGGACATCGTACTTGTTCATGGTGACACCACGACATCGATGGCAGCCGCTATGGCCGCTTTCTATCAGCAGATTCCGGTCGGACATGTTGAAGCCGGATTGAGAACCCGTAATCTGCAGAGTCCATGGCCTGAGGAGATGAACCGTCAGGTGACAGGCCGGATTGCAGACTTCAATTTCAGTCCCACACCGCTCAGCGAACGGAATCTGAAGGAAGAGAATGCTCATGGCAGGATATTCGTTACGGGAAATACCGTCATTGATGCTCTTCACATGGTTGTTGACAAGCTTAAGTCCAATCCGGACCTTGCTGCAAGTCAGGAGACTGTGCTTCTTGATGCCGGATATGATGTCAGACGCCTTGCCGGTGGCAGGAAACTGGTGCTGATTACCGGACACCGCCGTGAGAACTTTGGAGACGGGTTCATCTCAATGGTTACAGCCATGAAGGATTTGAGTGAAAAGTATCCTGATGTCGATTTTGTCTATCCGATGCATCTCAATCCGAATGTCCGCAAGCCCATTCATCAGGTTTTTGGAGAAGATCTGACGGCATTTGACAATTTCTTCTTTATCGAACCCCTGCAGTATCTTGAATTCGTATTTCTCATGGAAAAGAGTACTCTGGTCCTTACAGACAGCGGCGGCATTCAGGAGGAGGCTCCGGGACTTGGAAAACCGGTTCTTGTAATGCGTAATACTACAGAACGTCCTGAAGCGCTGTCCGCCGGAACAGTCAAGCTTGTGGGAACGGACTATAATCTTATAGTAAAAGAAGTCAGCAGACTGATAGAAGACAATACATATTATGACAAGATGTCCAAGGCTGTGAATCCTTACGGTGACGGCATGGCATGTAAAAGAATTGTTGATGCACTAAGATAAGGAACAACAGCAATGAAAGCAAGAGTTATAGCGTTATATCTGCCCCAGTTTCATCCTATTCCTGAAAATGACAGCTGGTGGGGACCGGGATTTACCGAATGGACAAACGTGGCAAAGGCAAAACCTCTGTTCCGCGGTCATGAGCAGCCAAAGATTCCTGCCGATCTGGGCTTTTATGACCTGCGCCTGCCTGAAACGCGTGAACTTCAGGCAAAAATGGCACGTGATGCCGGAATAGAGGGATTCTGTTATTACCATTACTGGTTTGGAAATGGCAAGCAACTGCTGGAGCGTCCGTTCAATGAGGTTTTGGAAAGTGGCAAGCCTGATTTTCCGTTCTGCCTGTGCTGGGCCAATCATGACTGGACAAACAGGACATGGACCAATCAGAGCAACTTGAAGAAGAATACCATGATGATAAAGATGGAGTATTCCATGGAAGACCACAGAAACCATTTCATGTCACTTCTTCCAGCATTCAGGGACAGGCGCTATATCAAGGTCGATGGAAAGCCGCTGTTCATGATCTACAGTTCCTTCCAGTTTCCGCATGTGCAGGAATACATACAGCTGTGGCAGGAACTGGCTAAGGAGAACGGACTGCCGGGCATATATTTTGTTGGGGGTACACAGTCAACATTTTCGTTCCGTATAACTGACGAAGGCAGACGCGAAGCTTCAGTGCCTGATTTGAAAAGCAGTGCAAAAGTGTTTGATGAGGTGCTTGCCATGGGTTTTGACGCTGTGAACTCATACGGAAAACGTCGTGGGGAAATGCTTGCTGAGGGACGTTTCCAGAATATTTGCCGTAATGCCCTTCAGAAATTCGGCATCCCGTTGAGCAAGAAATATGATTATCTGAAAACTGTCAAGGGCTTTTTTGCACCGGAGGACAGTTGGGAGAATGTCTTTCCTACAATACTGCCACAGTGGGACAGAAGTCCCAGAGTCGGTTCTGCCGACGGTGTGTATGTTCATGCCACGCCTGAAAACTTCAGGAAACATGTGCTTCATGCGCTTGATGTGGTAAAGGACAAGGAGAATGAACATCGTATTATTTTCCTCAAATCATGGAACGAATGGGGGGAAGGCAATTATGTGGAGCCTGATTTGAGATATGGCCATGGCTTTCTTGACGTGTTGTCGGACTTGTTGAAGGATTGATATGAGTGTCCGCAGCGTTTTTCTGGTAGACATATCGGGTAAGGTCGATGTATATGATGATGCATTGCATGACGCCCTGATACGCAATTGTCAGGACATCAGAATCAGATATTTCAGGCCGGGTAACGGGCTGTTGAACTTTATTCCAAAATCATTCCGCCGTTCCCAGTCAGCAGTCAAACATGTGATTAAAGTCATTGAAATTTGCGTCAATTATGTCTTTTTGTGCATATCGGCTTTGTTCCGTAAGCCCGATGTCATTCACATGCAGTGGCTGCCGCTCATGGACATAAACGGCATTGAAAACATCATACTGAAAGTGTTGAAACGGCTCACACCCAAGTCCCGTCTTGTTCTGACAATCCATAACGTATATCCCCATTTAATGAATGATGAACGTAGGACAGCATACAATTCCAGATTCAGGAAAGCCTGTTCCATGTTCGATGATTTCATCGTACACACAAATATCAGCCGGAACGATGTTGTCAGGGAATACGGACTGGCACCCGATTCCGTACACGTATGCTGTCATGGTGTTTTCGTTCCAAAGGGTGTGACACCCGTACCTCCTGCCCGCAAGGATGGAAAACTGCATATTCTTCAGTTTGGCGCACAGATGTACTATAAGGGGACAGACCTGCTTGTCAGGGCAATTGCAGGACTGGATGAAGAATACAGGGCAAAAGTCTCCACCAGAATTGTGGGCGGAATAAGTCAGGAATATCTTGACGAGTGCAGGAAAATTGACAGGAATGGTGAAATAGAGTGGAAACCGTTCTTTTTGAGTGAAGAGGCACTGTATGAGGAAATTAATGATTGTGATTTGGTTGTGCTTCCATACCGTACAATCTCACAAAGCGGTGTTCTGCTGCTGTCCATTTTTTTTGGAAAACTGATTATCTGTTCAGACATTCCTTCGTTTCTGGAAACGATGAGAGTAAATGAAGATGGTTCACTTGAAGCCGATCTTTTCTTCAAGAGTGAAGATCCGGATTCCCTGCGTTCCCTGATTGTCAGATATATAGACCATAAGGCCGATGAACAGGCAATCCACAAGCATCTGTTGAAGCTGCGCGGACTATATACGTGGGACAGCGCGGCAAAGGCTACATTGGCGCTTTATAACGGTAGGGAATAGTCTCACTATAGACATTTTTTTTTGCCAATTAATTTCAAGTAAGGCCGATTTGACATAACTTTGCTGTTTGTGGTACATTCACGCAAAGACTGACATTACAATATGGTATGAAAGTTTGTTTTATTGGATTAGGTTATATAGGTCTTCCGACAGCCATCATTGCTGCAAAGCATGGGCTTCAGGTTGCAGGAACAGATATAAATCCGGATATTGTCGCCGCTACCAATGAAGGGCGTCTTCATATAGTAGAGCCGGAAATGGATTGTATGCTGAAAGAGGTCGTTGCAAACGGACTTCTGAAGGCATATGCCACGCCGCAGCTGTCAGATGCATATTTCATAGTGGTTCCAACTCCATTTAAAGGAAACCACGAACCGGATATCTCTTATGTGGAATCTGCCACATTGAGCGTATTGCCCCTGCTTAAGGATGGTGACCTTTTTGTGATAGAATCGACATCACCTGTAGGAACTACGGAAAAGATGCGTGACCTTATATGGTCCAAGCGCCCGGAACTGAAGGACAGGATATATATGGCCTATTGCCCTGAACGCGTGCTTCCCGGAAATGTGGCTCACGAACTGATTCACAATGACCGTGTCATCGGGGGCATCAGTCCTGAATCGACAGAAAAGGCTAAGGAGTTCTATTCGCAGTTTGTTCAGGGTGAACTTCATTCTACGGACAGCCGTACGGCAGAAATGTGCAAACTGACGGAAAACGCTTCCCGTGACGTTCAGATTGCATTTGCAAATGAACTGTCACTGGTCTGCGCCAAAGCCGGAATTAATGTGTGGGAACTTGTATCACTGGCCAACAGACATCCTAGAGTAAACATACTGCAACCTGGTTGTGGAGTTGGAGGACATTGTATCGCGGTTGATCCGTATTTCATTACATCGGCCTTTCCTGAAGAGTCAAAACTTATGGCACAGGCCCGTGAAACCAACAATTTCAAGGCCGAGTGGTGTGCCGGTCAGGTGTTGGCCCGTATGATGAAGTATGAAAAGGAAAACGGCCGCAAACCTGTTGTCGCTCTGATGGGACTGGCTTTCAAACCGAATATCGATGACCTGAGGGAAAGCCCTGCAATGGAGATAGCCGGCATGGTTGCAGATTCTGTTTCAGATAACAGTCTTCTGATAGTTGAACCCAATATTTCAGAACATGGCCGTTTCAAATTGACAGACTATAAGACTGCCTACGAAAATGCAGATATTGTAGCGTTCCTTGTCAACCATAGGGAATTCGCAACATTGGATTACAGACAAAATGTTGTGGTTATGGATTTCTGTGGAGTGTTCAAACTTCCATATACCGCGGATTGACATGTTATGTCTGATGGCATATTGCAACAATTTTTGCAGGCTGTCATTATGAAAATTCTTGTAAAACCAATACTTTTGCACCGATATTGAAAATCCGTTTGATTCAAATTGGTGATGAAGATACTGGTCGTCTCTTTTTATTATGAGCCTGAAATAGGTGCGGCACCGAACAGGATCACCAATTTGGTTCATGGCCTGCAGAAGCAGGGAAACACTGTAGATGTACTGACCTGTCTTCCAAACTATCCAAAGGGAAAGATTTTTGAAGGTTACAGACACCGCTTCTCAATGAAGGAACAGAGCGGTGACGGTTCAATATACCGATACTGGACTTATGCCACCGTATCTTCAAATGTCTTCAAGAGGGCATTGGCAATGTCATCCTTTTCAATCGTATTCTGGCTTTTCGGCTTTCATTTCAAAAGAATAAGGCAGTATGATTCCGTCATTGTCCAGACTCCGCCAATATTCGTTGCCTATTCAGCGGTTACGCTTTTTGGAAAACTGTTCAGAAAGAAAGTCTTTTTGAATGTTTCAGACTTGTGGCCCGGATCGGCAATAGAACTTGGCTATCTGGATTCTTCAAGCAGGACGTGCCGCATGCTTTATTCCATGGAGAGATTCATCTACCGGAATTCAGTTGCGGTAATAGGGCAGTCCGATGAGATTCTTGCCAGGGTAAGGGAACTGTACCCGGAAAAGACAACGTTTCTTTACAGAAATCTGTCTCCAAACACGCCGGACAGCACACCCCGGCAGGCTGCATCTGCTCAAGCAAATCTGAAAATAGTCTATGCCGGTCTTCTTGGCGTGCCGCAGGATATCCTGTCACTGATAAGAAACGTTGATTTCTCCAAATATGGTGCAGAACTGCATCTGTATGGCGGCGGCAACCAGGCAGATGAAATCAAGGAGGAGATTGAATCGGGAAAGGCTGTGAATGTGTTCTATCACGGCATTCTGAGCAAGAGTGAAATGAACAGGGCTCTTGCAGAATATGACATTTCGCTGATAGCGCTTTCAAAGTCCATACGCGGTGCTGTTCCGTCCAAGATTTTTGACATTCTTCCGTTGGGACTTCCAATTCTGTTTGCCGGAGACGGCGAAGGTGCCAGACTGGTTGAAGAGAATGGTTTCGGACTTGTTTCAAAACCGTCCGATTTCCAAAGTCTGGCAGATAACGTTTCCCGATTCTCAACTATGAGCCGTGAGGAAATGGACACATTCTCATGCAACTGCCGTAAGGCATCGGAAGACAAATTCAATTTCAGCAGGCAGATGGCCCTGTTTGACTCTTTTCTTAAAGAGCATTCCTGATTTACATTCTCAGCATTTTCAAAAAGTCACGTCCTGTACGTGCGGTGGCTTCTTCCTTACCTTTCAGATTGGGTGACTGGGGGAACAGCAGCATTGTGCTGAAATCGGTCCCAATCATGTGGATTCGCTCATACAGGTGACGGAATGAACGGGCGGCATGGCTTTCACTGTCACGCGGACCTACAATGATGAGCAGATGGTCATCATGCAGGGCGTTCATGACGTTGTGCATATCGGCAGTTTCACTGACTTCGCTGTAGGTGACGCGACCGCTTGAGAAATTCAGTCCGGTACCGCGCACGGCGTCAATGTCCTGATTCTTGCCGTAGAATTCAATTGCACAGCCTATGGAGACACTTATGCGGTATATTATATC
>JAGHSY010000072.1 GCA_018065615.1 Candidatus Colenecus caballi
TTAATGTATCTTTGAATGGGATTTCAATGTTGGTTTAAGTGACTTGTTTTCCCAATTTCGTGTTTTTTTGAGAAATACAGGAACAGTTGGTTTTGATCAATTTATTAGTGGCGCATATGCGACAGTTTATAACAGGTTTGTTCATCGTATCACTTGTCTCATTTGCGGCATGTGACAGGCAATGTGGCATGCACATATCTATAGACATGCAGTTTGACACATTGGTTGTAAGTGCCAGCGGAAGCAATAGCATGACGGTCAGATCTGTCAGACAGGATCATGGTGATCATATTGTAAGCATTCAATCCTTCATTTATGACCACGATGGTGAGTTCTGCATCGTAACCAAGACCGATTCGTCGTATAATGCAAGTCATGGAACCATTGTTCACAATTATGAATGCAAAGAGCTCAAGGACACTGTTTATGTGTTTGACGGAACCCCACTCAGATTCGGAATACCCGTCAGCCAGTCATCTTGGACAGACACAGGCGTAGTGAATGATCTGGAGAGAGAACATGGAGTGAAAAGAGAATACACCTATGACGGGAATGGCCATTGTGTATTGGAAAAGACAGATAACGGTCACAGTATAGTTACTAAAGAGAATTCATATAACCTCCAGGGAGATTTGGAATATTGTATATGCTGCATAAATGACACCATAGACTATACGCTGGCAAACAGATATGGCAGGAAGGGTAGAATCAGAAAACAGAAACAGCAGATGTACGGGAACGGCTGCCTGCTGAACGGAGAATATGTCCTTAACAGGTACAAGTATGACATTTATGGCCGTTTGAAGGAGGCACATGAAGTTTTTTACTGTGATGGTAATGTGATTGTTGATAGAAGTTTTACTTACCGATATAATGATACCCACGGTACCATTACAATGAGGACAATAAATCATCTGCATACTGAAGGTACTTTCAGTGATGTATTCCGTTATTATTCAGTATTGGAGCAAAACAGATGATCAGGCCATAAGTTCCGAGAATTGAGAGTATGAATAGAATAGTTCCGCTTCTGTCATTGTTATTGTTTGTTTCATGTAAACGTATCTTAACCGAAACATTGGCAACAACATATAATAGTCTGAATAATCCCACTAGCAGATGTTTATGTGAATATGATAACAATGGGCATATAGTAATGAGATTGGATTATGTTCTGAAAGATGACTTATTTGTTGAAGATACAAAAGTGATATATTCAACCAATCAGATGGAAGGTATTGAGGATTCTATCAGAGTACATTATAAAAAGATTGAGAATGAGTGGAAACCTGTTTCAAAAGTTGTTGACAGTTATAATGAAAAACATCTCATCATAAGTTCAAATGGTTATGAATATAAGGATGCCGATTGGAACGAAACCTATTTTGTAAAATGGACTTATGATTCCCTTGATAGAATCACTTCTCAAATAAGCAATTCTTGGCGGAATATATATGAGTATGGTGATGGTTATGTATTGTGTTCTTCGTTTGTATCTGATAATGGAGAATTAAGAGTTGAAAGTGATTACACACATTATCTGGATGCAAAAGGAAATGAAATAAAATATTCTGCCCGTTCAAGAACAACAGATGGATGGAAGGATCTGTTTATTGTATACAAGACATATGATAAACAAAACATTATTCAAGAAGAATCTGTTATATATGCAGATAACTATGTTAATCCAGACAGTACAAAGACTGTATATTCATATGACCTTTCAGGGAGAGTTATTGGTAAATCATCATTTTATGCCAATGAGGGGGATTGGGATACGGATAATATGATGGAATGGGAGTATGATGAATCGTGCAGGATAAGCAAAGCTGTACTGAGTCGATTTGGCAATGGCTTGTTGCAGGATAAGGTCATCAATGAATATGAATATGATAAAGAAGGCAATAGAATTTTTGAGACCACAAAGCGATGGAAAAGAGCTATTGATTCTACATATCTTGACCATATGATTGTGATAGAAAACCATTATATATGATAACAACAAAAGGGGGATCACCCGAAAAACAGTGGGGGATAAAAGGCGAGTATATACGGGACACTACGAAATGGGAAACTGCCCTACAATACGTTCTAACGCGGATTCCAGAAACGTAGTGTCCGCGCTTTGGGTCAAAACAGCACTTTTCCTGGACACTACAGACGGGCAAACTGCCCTACAATACGTTCTATCGCGATTTTCGCAAACGTAGTGTCCGCGGTTACGCAGGTTCGATCTGTATTTTCTTTCATACTTGGTATCTGCAGGGTACTCCTGTCCACCTGGCTATTGCGGGTGAGCCAAATTCTTCCAATATAGACCCGCCTCAATCTATGACATCCCCCCAGCATATTTCCACTGAGCCCAAAAGGGACTTGTTTTCCCATTGTTTTCCCGACAAAAAGAAAAAGGAGTTGCGATTTCTCGTAACTCCTTGATTCTCTTTTGCGCTCCCTCTAGGACTTGAACCTAGGACCCCCTGATTAACAGTCAGATGCTCTAACCGACTGAGCTAAGGAAGCTTTCCACATTTGTCAGAGCATTGCTGCTCTCAAACGCGGTGCAAATGTACTGCGTTTTTTGATATATCCAACATGAAAAGACAAAAAAATAGGCACGGAACACAAAAATAATTATCTTCGCGGGAAACAGATGCTGTATGAAGAGACTATTCAGGGGCATTGCCCTGTTTACAATTTTCTTGCCCGCAGGCGCAGTAGCACAGGAAGGGCATGAATTCCAGCTGTCAAAGAACCTGGAGATTTTCCATGAAGTGATAAGCGAACTGGACATGTACTACGTGGACACAATCAATCCGGCCAGGACCATAGAACGCGGAATTAACGCGGTGCTGTCAGGCATAGATCCATATACGGAATATTTTCCGGAGTCCGATAAGAACGAACTGAAAATGATGACCACCGGCAAGTACGCCGGAATTGGTGCCATAATACGCCAGTACGTGGGCCACGACTACATTTACATAGACGAACCGTATGAAGGTATGCCCGCAGTCCGATACGGTCTGAAGGCGGGCGATGAGATTCTGCGCATTGACGGCGAAAGCATGAAGGGCAAGGCGTCACAGTACGTTAGCGACCACCTGCGCGGTGAGGCCGATACCAGACTGACCATAACCGTACGCCGTCCCGGTGTTCAGGACTCGATTGACGTGGAACTGGTCCGCAGCACAATTGCCATGCCTGCTGTTCCTTATTACGGCATGCAGGGTGAATACGGTTACATACTGCTGGAGACATTCACTGAGAACTGTTCACGTGAGGTCATGACGGCTGTCCTGGACTTGAAGGAGCAGGGTGCAAAAGGCATTGTGCTTGACCTGCGCGGCAACGGCGGCGGACTGCTGAATGAGGCTGTCGAGATTGTGGGCCTGTTTGTCCCAAAGGGCACCAAACTGGTTGAGACCCGCGGCAAGGTGCCCATGGTAATGACCAGCTATGTCACAGAACGCAATCCCATCGATGTTGAAATACCGCTTGTCGTTATGGTCGATGACCAGTCCGCATCGGCATCGGAAATAGTATCGGGCTCACTGCAGGATTTGGATAGGGCTGTGATTCTGGGTGCGCGCACGTTCGGCAAGGGCCTGGTGCAGACCACCCGGATGCTGCCATACAACGGAACGCTCAAGGTGACCACCGCCAAGTACTACATTCCCAGCGGCCGCTGCATACAGGAGATAGACTATTCCAACCGTAACGAGAAAGGCCAGGCCCAGCATATTCCTGACAGCCTGACCAAGGTGTTCCACACAGCCGCCGGCCGCGAGGTGCGTGACGGCGGCGGCATACGTCCTGACGTGGCCGTATCCATGGACACAATGCCGGACATCATGTACAGCATTGCAAATGACATTGTGCTGTTCAATTATGTGACAGACTACTGCCTGAAACATGACAGCATAGCTCCGATAGGTCAGTTCGTCCTGTCCGATGAGGACTATCAGGCATTCAAGGAGTATGTGGAGGCATCGGACTTCAAGTTCGTGAGCAACAGCAGCAAGGCACTCAAGTCACTGCGCCAGATGGCTCAGATGGAGGGCCTGTCCGGAAAGGCGGCAGCCGAGTTCGATGCCCTTGAAGCCAAGCTGCAGTATGACCTGAAGAATGACCTTGACGTGTTCCGTGATGACATAGAGCGTGTCGTTACCACCGAAATAGCCACGCGCTATTATTATCAGAAAGGTGCGGTGGCACAGAGCCTTAGGGGAGACAAGTTCCTGGCTGAGGCCCTGAAGGTGCTGTCAGACAGGAAACGTTATGATTCCATATTGAAACCCGTTGCAAAATGAAGAAGATGCGCAACAGGGACTGTCCCCGTTGTGCAAGGTGCGTCCCTATTGTGCAAATTCGAAGTCAGTTCCCTTGCGGACAAGGGTCACCTTGGCGCTGCTCTGCGGCAGAGCCAGTATGCTTACGTTGTCGGTATTGCCGTCAACGACCAGAAGGCTGCTCTCCTGGGCGAAACGGTCCACGGACAGCGTCATCTGTGATGCCGGGGTGCCGCTGAACAGCAGGCTGTCATTCATGTACACGGTCATCGGACTGTTCAGTGTGGAACGGTCCAGAACTATTTCATAGCGGTCTTTTGAGTAATCGGACTCCTTCTTGTCATATATCTTGAATGAGGCAAAAAGGAACAGGACGATGACCACCAGAAGCAGCACGAAAAGTATGATTGAGCCCAGCAGAAATGCGTTGTTGGCCTTGCGTATTTTCTTTCCCATGAATTCAGAATTTTGCACAAAGCTAACTTTTTTCTTGTAGAAGTCATTAATAATTCCGAAAATTGCATCACTTAACCAATTATAGAAAAATGAAAAAATCAGCAATCATTATGCTGGCAGCCCTGTTTCTGGCTCCAGTAAGACTTATGGCTCAGCCCGATGAGAACTTCCACATCTACATTTGCTTCGGTCAGTCAAACATGGAAGGCAACCCGCGCCCGGAACAGATAGACAAGGAAGGTGTTCCTGAAAACTTTGTGACCATGAACGCCGTAGATTTTCCTGACAGCAAGATGGGTGAGTGGCGTAAGGCCGTTCCGCCGTTGTGCCGTCCCAGCACCGGTCTGACTCCTGCTGACTGGTTTGGCCGTACCATGGCCCAGAACATGCCGGAAGGCACAAAGATAGGTGTCGTGATGGTAGCAGTTGCTGGCTGTTCAATTGACCTGTTTGACAAGGACAAGGCTCAGGAATACATTCCCAAGCAGGCAGGCTGGATGCAGAACATTGTCAAGGAATACGGCGGTGACCCCTACGGCCGTCTTATCGAACTGAGCAAAAAGGCCATGCAGGACGGTGTCATCAAGGGCATTCTGCTGCATCAGGGTGAGACCAACACCAATGACCCCCAGTGGCCGGCCAATGTGAAGAAGATTTATGACGATATTCTCTCTGATCTGGGTCTGGAGCCGGGCTCAGTTCCCCTGCTTTCAGGTGAGGTCGTTCCCGCAGACCAGAAGGGCGTATGCGCTGACCACAACAAGGTTATGGCCACTCTGCCCGATACCCTGCAGCAGGCTATGGTCGTTCCCGCTTACGGTTGTGCCGCAGGCCGTGACCACCTGCATTTCAATGCAAAGGGCCTGCGTGAGTTCGGCCGCCGTTACGCCGGACGCATGCTGGGTTATCTCGGATATTGATACGGAAATGGACAAAATGGCCCCGGAAATTGCTTCCGGGGCTTTTTTTTGCCTTTTTTCTTGGCGGTAAGCAAAGCAATAGTTAACTTTGCAGGCGATAAGATGATGTGTGGAGAGGCTGAGAGGCCTCTTTTTTCGTACTGTAAAGCATCGTCCCAGTATTAATTGTATAACCGTATATGATTGACAAACAACAAGTTATCGGCATTGCCCAAGAGTGGCTTGATACAAAGGAGAACTATTTCCTTGTAGATGTTGAAGTATCTCAGGACGACCGTATTGTCGTTGAGATTGATCACGCAGAAGGTGTGTGGATTGATGATTGTGTGGCTCTGAGCCAGTTCATTGAGGCGCATCTGGATCGTGATGTTGAAGATTATGAGCTTGAAGTGGGCAGCGCCGGAATAGGCCAGCCTTTCAAGGTCCTGCAGCAGTACATCAATCATATAGGTCAGGAGGTCGAAGTGCTTCCAAAGAGCGGGTCTAAACTCAAGGGAATCCTCCTGTCGGCCGACAAGGACGGATTTGTACTCAAGACCCGCCAGAAACAGCTGGTTGAAGGCTCCAAGCGCGCCAAGATGGTTGACGTGGAACTGCCGTTCAGCCACAGTGATGTGAAATATGTAAAATACGTAATAAGTTTAAAGTAAAATGGCTACAAAAAAGGAAGAGACAATCTCTCTGATTGACACTTTTGCGGAGTTTAAGGAACTGAAGAACATTGACCGCATGACTCTGGTCAGCGTTCTGGAAGAGAGCTTCCGCAGCGTTATCTCAAAGATGTTCGGAACCGATGAGAACTATTCGGTCATTGTGAATCCTGACAAGGGTGACTGTGAAATCCAGCGTTCCAGAATAGTCGTAGAAGACAAGGAACTGGAAGATTCCAATACCCAGATTTCACTGACTGAAGCCCGTCAGATTGATGAGGACTTTGAAGTCGGTGAAGAAGTGTCTGAAATGGTGGAGTTTGCAAAGTTCGGCCGCCGCGCCATTCTGAACCTGCGTCAGACACTGGCGTCAAAGATTCTTGAACTGGAAAAGGACAGCCTTTACAACAAGTATCTTGAGAAGGTAGGTACAGTCGTCCAGGCCGAGGTTTACCAGATCTGGAAGAAGGAAATCCTGCTTCTTGACGAGGAAGGCAACGAACTGCTGCTGCCCAAGACGGAACAGATTCCATCGGACTTTTTCCGCAAGGGCGAAAGCGTCCGCGCCGTTGTTGATCATGTTGACAACGTGAACAACCCCAAGATCATTCTGAGCCGTACATCGCCGGTGTTCCTGCAGCGTCTCTTCGAGCAGGAGGTTCCTGAAATAGGTGACGGCCTGATTACCATCAAGAAGATTGCCCGCATTCCGGGTGAGCGCGCAAAGATTGCCGTTGAGTCTTATGACGACCGCATTGACCCGGTAGGCGCATGCGTAGGTGTCAAGGGATCACGTATCCACGGCATTGTCCGCGAACTCAGAAATGAGAACATCGATGTCATAAACTATACATCGAACATAGACCTGTTCATAAAGCGTGCTCTGAGCCCCGCCAAGGTATCGGAACTGAATCTTGACACCGAGAACCGCCGTGCCGAGGTCTATCTCAAGCAGGATCAGGTCTCTCTGGCTATAGGTAAGAGCGGTCTTAACATCAAACTGGCCAGCATGCTGACGGAATACACCATTGACGTATATCGTGAACTTGAGCAGGATGCCACTGAAGAGGACATCTACCTGGATGATTTCCGCGGTGACATTGAAGACTGGGTGGTTGACGCTCTGCGTGATGCCGGCTTTGAGACTGCAAAGGCAGTTCTGCGTGCTGACCGCGAGATTCTGACTGAGACCGTTGACCTTGAAGAGGAACAGGTCGATGATATTCTGAACATTCTGGCACAGGAATTCCAGGACGAGGAGGAGTTCCAGAAGTTCCTCAAGTAAAAAGAAGCGGGGCAGTGCCCTGGTAACCAAAAAGATATTTTTATAGATGGCGATAAGAATAAGTAAAGTAACTAGAGAGTTGAATGTGGGTTCTGCCACGCTTGTGGATTTCCTGCACAAGAAGGGGTTTGCCGACGTTGTTGACGACCTTAACCAGAAACTGTCCGATGAGCAGTACAACCTGCTTGTTGCAGAGTTCAGCCAGGACAAGAGCATCCGTGAAGAAGCCAACCGCTTTCTTCAGGAGCGCCAGACCAGGCGCACTGTTGAAGAACCGGTTCAGGAATCCAAACCCGAGCCTGTGGTTGAAACTGTCCTGCCTGAAGAACCTGTAATCAAGTTCAAGACTGTAGGTAAAATCAACCTGGACAAGCCCAAGGCCGAGCCCAAGCCGGAACCGAAACCCGAGCC
>JAGHSY010000004.1 GCA_018065615.1 Candidatus Colenecus caballi
CAATGAAGAACCGCCGTATGCCGAACGGCACGTACGGTGGTGTGAGAGGTCGGAAAACGAAGTAGGAAGAAAACTACTTTTGTTTTCCTCCTACTCGATTACAGGTTGCTTGCCCAGCCCTGGGCCTTGAGTTCTACCTCCTGGCCGGATTTCGTTATAAGGTGGCGGCCCAGTTCGGGGCGGGTCATGTGACCTATGAGCTTGACATCCTTGAGCTGTATTACCTTGTCGTGGTCGGTCAGGGGGACAGTGAACAGCAGCTCATAGTCCTCACCGCCGTTCAGGGCGCAGGTATAGACGTCCATGTTCAGTTCCTCGGCCATGACTGCGGTCTGGTAGTCAATGGGGATGCGCTCCTGATACACGCTGCAGCCGGTACCGCTCTGACGGCAAAGATGTATGAGCTCCGATGACAGGCCATCGGATATGTCCATCATTGATGTGGGCTGTATTCCGGCCTCGCGCAGTTCCTTTATGATGTCTCCGCGGGCTTCGGGCTTGAGCTGTCGTTCCAGCAGATATTCCTTTCCTGCAAAGTCCGGAGCAAACGGCTGGCCGTCATTCCGGCCGGTCGAGTTGAACACGGCCTTTTCACGCTCCAGCAGCTGGAGTCCCATGTATGCTGCGCCAAGATTGCCGCTCACGCAGATCAGGTCGTTCTGGCCGGCTCCGTTACGGTAAACCACCTTGCCTTTTTCACCTTCACCTATGCAGGTAATGCTTATTGCAAGTCCTGTCAGTGATGATGTGGTGTCACCTCCGACCAGATCCACTCCGTGTCTTTGGCATGCCAGCAGTACTCCGGCGTAGAACAGCTCAATGTCCTGGACTGAGAACCGCTTGCTGAGGGCTATGGATACGGTCATCTGACGCGGAGTGCCGTTCATTGCGTAAATATCGGATATGTTTACCATGGCCGACTTGTAGCCAAGATGCTTCAAGGGCACGTAGGTAAGGTCAAAGTGGACACCTTCCATGAGCATGTCCGTAGTGACCAGCACTTCCTTGTCCGGGTATTCAAGTACAGCGCAGTCATCGCCTACGCCGTATTTTGTAGATCCGTTTTCACACTTGATGTCCTTTGTCAGACGGTCAATCAGACCGAATTCCCCCAATTCTGAAATTTCTGTTCTTTCGGTTTCAGACATGATTCTGTTTGTTGAATGATTTTACATGATCTGTGACTGCCCGGTCAAAGGCATCCCCGTCTTTCAGGAAACGCACGCTGACCGGCATGATGAAGATTCTTTCCGCCAGTCCGATGGGCAATTGCATTGAATACAGGCGGGCTGCGTCCTTTTCTGTGGTCAGAACCACGGCATCGGGCCCCATGGACTCCAGTTTCTGAAGAATGCCGCTTATGTCATGATTCGAATAGCGGTGATGGTCTGGAAAAGACATCATCTCCACCTTATCTGAAAGACGTTCCATATCGGACTGCATGGGGGCGGGCGATGCTATTCCTGTAACGCCAAGCAGCGGCCGCCCTTGGAATGACGGAACCTGTACGGATTCCATGAACGGATAAATGTCACCACCCTGCATTGCCGAAAAGAACACTTTCTGGTCGTTCCTGACTGCCAGCTGGCCGGCCAATGCCTCCATTTCGGATTCAGGCAGTTGGGCAGGGCATTTGGTCACTATGATGATGTCTGCGCGGATACGGCCCGATGCATTCTCGCGCATGCGCCCGGCGGGCAATACACAGTCATAAAGGATGTTCCTCTTCCAGTTGACCAGCAGAATGTTCAGTGACGGCTTTACCTTGCGGTGCTGGAATGCGTCATCAAGCACAATCGCCTCATGACCGTCCAGCTTTCTTATGCCTTCAGCGCGGTCTTCACAAACAGCCACCGTAATATCTGGAAAATGGCGCCTTATCTGAGTCGGCTCGTCACCTATCATGTTGCTGTCCGATGCGGCATCGGACTTTATGAACCCCCTGGTGGAACGTCCGTAGCCGCGGCTCAGTACTGCCAGACGGAAACTGTCCTTGAGCAGGGAGACAATGTATTCCGTGTGGGGGGTCTTTCCCGTGCCGCCCACAGTAATGTTCCCGATGCTGATGACCGGCAGCGGGAAGGCGTGGCATTCCAGCCGGCCGCAGTCATACCAGCGGTTCCTGACGGACATGATGCCGCCATAAAGCCACCCTAACGGCTTGAGAATTCCGATTGTTCTGAAAGCAGGATTCATTTGATTGCAAAAGTATATAAATTTGGTCTTATTAAGCCATTTTATTAAAAAACACGGCAGATGTATGCTGGAGGATATTTATTTCACATGTTTTAATAACCTTTGGTTGCTAATATTGGAAAAAAGGTTGTAATTTGCGGCCGATTTTGGACGCTATGGGATAATTGTGTCTGTAGGGAAAGATGCTCGAGTGGTTGAAGAGGCACGCCTGGAAAGCGTGTATACCCCCAAAGGGTATCCGGGGTTCGAATCCCCGTCTTTCCGCTAAGTGATTGAAAAATAAATATTTAACAAATAACTAACAACTAAAAATTCAAATCAAATGAAAAAGGTTTTTGCATTCGTTGCAATGATGGGACTCCTTACATTTGGAGTTAACCAGACAATTAATGCTCAGGAAGCTGATGAAACTGCAATGGAACAGGTTGCTCAGGATTCAGCAGCAGTTGATTCAATCGCTCCCGCTCAGGAGGCTGCTCCCGCAGTTGAGGAAGCAGCTGCTCCGGCAGAAGAAAAGCAGGGTCTTCACAAGACCATCAAGATCAAGTTCATTGAAGGTAACGCCGGCTTCATGTCACTTGTTGCCATCGCTATGATTCTTGGCCTTGCCCTCTGCATTGAGCGTATCATATTCCTCAGCCTTTCAGAAATCAACAGCAAGAAGCTTCTTGAAGACATTCAGGCTGCTCTTGAGAACGGAGATGTTGAAAGTGCAAAGTCAATCTGCCGTGAAACCCGCGGTCCTGTCGCTTCAATCTGCTATCAGGGTATGATGAGAATAGATGAAGGTCTTGACGTAGTTGAGCGCTCAGTCGTTTCCTATGGCAGCGTTCAGGCTTCAAACCTTGAAAAGAACCTTTCATGGATCACCCTGTTCATTGCAATGTCTCCTTCTCTCGGATTCCTTGGTACTGTGATCGGTATGGTCCAGGCATTTGATAACATCCAGAAGGCTGGTGACATTTCACCTAACGTTGTTGCCGGCGGTATGAAGGTCGCTCTTATCACAACCATCTTCGGTATTATCGTAGCTCTTGTTCTTCAGGTTTTCTACAACTACATTCTGAGTAAGGTCGAAGCTCTGAACACTGACATGGAAGATTCTTCAGTCAGCCTGCTCGACATCATCATGAAGTACAACCTGAAGTTTAAGAAGTAAACAACCCCCAATTATGGAAAACGAGAACAAACAAATAAAGGCTTCAAAGTGGGCACTTAGTGCACTCTTTATCCTTTCTGCAGTAGTTCTGATTCTGTTCTTCTGCGTAGGATATGGAGAAACTATGTTCCTCAACAACAGCAACCTGACAGCTCCTCATTACACCGGACTGCTCCTTATTTGGATGTACGCTCTGGTTGTAATCTGTGCTGGTACAATTCTTGGATTCGGAATTGTTGCAGGCATCAAGAACATGAAGTACAGGACAAAGGGTGAAAAGAAGACCGGATTTGCCGGCATTCTGTTCATTGTGACTGCTGTCATTGTCGTTGTATCATATTTCCTTGCCAGCACCGAACCCGTCCGTCTTGGTACAAATGAACTTGTAACCGATGTATTCTCATTGAAACTGACAGACGTCTGCCTGTATTCAATCTATGCACTGGTCGTAATTTCAGTAATCTGCGCCATCCTGTCAATGATTGGTGTATTCAAGTCAAAGAAGTAAAACTTGAGTTATGGGAAAAAGCAATAGAAAAGTTCCCGGACTGAACCAATCGTCAACAGCTGACATTTCGTTCATTCTGCTTATTTTCTTCCTGGTCACCACTTCAATGGATACTGACTCGGGCCTGTCCCGCCGTCTTCCTGAATGGGATCCGGATGCACAGGAGCAGGAACTGAAGATCAAGGAACGTAACATCATGACGGTCCAGGTCAACAAGAACAACGAAATTCATGTCAAGAACGGTGTGACAAATCGCGTAATCGACATCACAGAACTTAAGGACATTGCCAAGGAATTCATTTCGAATCCCAGCAACAAGGAGAACCTTCCTGTCTTCGAACCCTATGATATTGCCGGTTTCGGTACAGTTCAGACAACAGTGAAGCATGTCATTTCACTGCAGACTGACCGTGTTACCAATTACGAGATTTATTTCAAGGTTCAGCACGAGTTGTCAAAGGCATACTCGGAACTTAGAGAGCAATGGTGTATGCAGACATTCAGAAAGCACTGGATTGACTGCACTGAAACTGAACAGTCTTATGCCAAGGGTATGTGGGCAAACAAGATATCCGAGGCTGAGCCCAAACAATATGGAACAAACTGATCTGCTATGAGTAAGTTTAGAAGTAATGGAAAGAGAGAAATGCCGGAGTTGAACACTTCGTCACTTCCTGACCTGATTTTCACCGTATTGTTCTTCTTCATGATGGTAACATCAATGCGTGAAGTCGAGGTAAAGGTTCAGTATGTTACACCTACCGGTACCACTGAAATTGAAAAGCTTGAAAGGAAATCACTGATTTCTCATATTTACATTGGTCCTCCCTCAAAGAACTACCGCGCTGTTTACGGTTCAGCACCGCGTATCCAGCTCAATGAGGTCTTTGCAGAACCTCAGGCTATCCGCGAATTCGTAAAGACCGAGCGTGAGTCAATGGCAGAAAGGGACAAACCTCTTATGAGAATGTCAATGAAGATTGACCGTGATGTTCAGATGGGTATTGTGACTGACGTCAAGCAGGAGCTTCGTAAGGCACGCGCTTTGAACATTGTCTATTCAGCTACAAAAGACAAGAACGCGAAATAAATTCGTGTGTACTTATAAGCAGAGAAGGCTTCCCGAACGGGAGGCCTTCTCTGTCGTTTGTTCGTCCAGCACGAACGTACTCTAAAGGGTGAAAGTCCCTAAACCGCCCTGATAGTGGGAAGGTTACAGCCAAAGGCAAGGGGGTCCGCCGCGAGA
>JAGHSY010000117.1 GCA_018065615.1 Candidatus Colenecus caballi
ATTCTTTACGGAAAGCCAGGCGGAAACTGTGCTTGGGGTTCCTTTCGGGAATTGAACTGTGTCCACCGTGAATTCTGATTCCGCAGTTGGCCTGAATGTCATATCTGCCATTGCTGTCAAACAGTTCAAAGGAAACTGGGCGTTCCCATCCCTCGCCGTATCCGTCACCCACCGGTGCACCGGTGTATATGTATATGCCGCCAGTCTTTTCATCCGTTTCGTGGCTGAACAGATTGTCGGGATCTGTGACAACTGACAGCCAGGGCAGCTGTTCAAGTCCTTTCGCCGCTTTCCGGCTGAAAGTCTTGTTGCCAATCAGTTCCTGATCCATGCCGTAGTCGGCTGGGGCGGTGCCTTCAATTTCACAGAACGGTCCCCATGTGGACGGATAGCCTTCGTGGTCATCGGACTGGCAGAGGATGCTGCCCGGAAAAAGATATGTGCAGGTGGTGACGCTGCTCAGCGGAGTGGTATAAGTGCCGTCTGTGGCGTCCTTGGGTATGGCGGCCGCACGCAGCACAGTTGTCTTTCCAATTGTCAGAGGTGCGGTATATTCCGGGTCCGATGGTGTGGGGGTGCGGCCGTCAGTAGTGTAACGTATGACACCATCAGGCAGTGTCGCAGCTGTCATTGCGACCTCTATGCTTTCATTGTACATGCCGTGGGGCATGGAGAAAGTCACAACTTGAGCGTAAAGGCTTGACCCCAACGAAAGCAGACTCAAAAAGAACAGAGCTTTTGCCGCTTTCATTAAAGTTCCTGGATAATCTGGTTGGCCAGCTCTATGTTGTCAGGACGGATTATGACTCTGGAAAAGTTTGCCGAAGTGTCGGCAAATGCGTACATGTATTCAACGGAAATGCCGGCTGCGGCCAGCTTTTCCATAGCATTTGCCATGGCTCCGGGAACGTTGCCGCATTCCAGATATACCACACGGTTCAGGGTTACGGCATATGAGTTGGCTTTGATAAGGTTGAAGGCGCGGTCTATCTGGTCGCGCTCCACAATGATTCTGGCAATACCGAAGTCTTCAGTTTCAGAAACCGTGAAGGCCTTCATGTTGATGTTGCTGTTGCCAAGCAGGCGGGCAATTTCTGCAAACATTCCCTGCTTGTTCTCAAGAAAAACGGAAATCTGTCTGATAAGCATGGTTATTCGAATTTACGGTGGTCAATGGCGCGCTTTGCCTTGCCGGTAGAACGCTCGATGGTGTTGGGCTGCACTATCTTTATGTTGGGCTGAATGCCTACAACACTCTGAATTCTAGATGTAAGGCGCTGGCGCAGCTTTACCAGCTGGTTGATCTGGTCGGTGTAGAATTCCGGCTTGACTTCAACCTGAATGTCAAATGTGTCAGTGTTGTTCACACGGTCCACTTCAATAAGGAAGTAAGGTTCGTATTCGGGGAATTCAAGCAGAATTGACTCAATCTGTGACGGGAATACATTGACGCCACGGATTATCATCATGTCGTCGCTGCGTCCCAGAATCTTGCCCATGCGTACGCAGGTGCGTCCGCAGTCGCATTTGTCGTAATTCAAATAGGTAAGGTCACGTGTGCGGTATCGGATCATCGGCATGCCCCATTTGTCCAGAGTGGTGAATACCAGTTCTCCTTTCTGTCCGGGCTCTACGGGCTGCAGTGTAATGGGGTCGATGATTTCAGGGTAATAAAGGTCTTCCCAGATGTGGGTGCCGTTCTGGCATTCGCATTCGCCGCCTACTCCGGGGCCGCTTATTTCTGTAAGTCCGTAGATGTCATAGGCTTTGATGCCCAGCTTGTTCTGAAGCTCACGGCGCATTTCTGCGGTCCATGGTTCGGCTCCGAATATTCCTACACGCAGTTTCAGGCTGTTCATGCTGATTCCCTGCTTGTGAATCTCTTCAGCCATATACATTGCATAAGACGGTGTGCAGGCTATGGCTGTAGTGCCGAAATCCTGCAGGAGCTGAATCTGTTTCTGGGTATTGCCGCTGCTGGTCGGAATGACCGTACCACCAATTTTCTGGACTCCGTCATGAGCGCCCAGACCGCCGGTGAAAAGGCCGTATCCGTATGAAATCTGAACCAGGTCATCTTTTCCAAGTCCGAAGGCTGTGAAGCATCGGGCTACGGCTTCGGACCAGTTGTCAAGATCCTTGCGGGTGTAACCGACTACAATCGGTTTGCCGGTAGTGCCCGATGAAGCGTGAAGACGTATGATGTCCGACATTGGAACAGCCATGAGGCCGAAGGGGTAGTTGTCCCTGAGGTCTTTCTTGATGGTGAAAGGCAGCTTGACGATGTCATCAATGCTCCTGATGTCTTCCGGACGGACGCCGTGCTCATCAAAGCGTGCTTTGTAAAAAGGTGAATTGTTGTAGGCGTGCGCAACAATCTTCTTCAGCTTTTCTCCCTGCACCTGACGCATTTCATCACGTGACATGCATTCAAACCTCTCGTTCCAAATCATCGTATTAAAGTGTTTCCAATAAAATTGATGCAAATTTAGCGAATAATTGTGGTAACTTTGCGCGCTGAAAGGAAAATCAGGATTATTATGGAGAAAGACGTATATGTTCTTGGCATAGAATCGTCCTGTGACGACACATCGGCTGCAGTCATTAAAAACGGAGAACTGCTGTCAAATGTCGTGGCAAGCCAGAAGGTTCATGAGGAATATGGCGGTGTGGTTCCTGAACTGGCTTCAAGAGCGCATCAGCAGAATATTGTCCCCGTGGTGGATACTGCGTTGAAAAGGGCCGGAATTGATGCCGGACAGCTCAGTGCCGTTGCATTCACCCGCGGGCCGGGGCTTATGGGTTCTCTGCTTGTCGGCGTTTCGTTCGCCAAGGGATTCGCACCTTCTCTGGGTGTTCCAATGATAGAAAGCAATCACCTTCAGGGACACATTCTGGCCCATTTCATCAGGGAACCGGGCGATGATCATGAGACTCCTCAATTCCCGTTCCTGTGCCTGCTCGTATCAGGCGGCAATTCGCAGATAGTGCGTGTCGATTCCTACAACCGGATGGAGATTCTGGGGCAGACAATTGACGATGCTGCGGGTGAGGCCATGGACAAATGTTCCAAGGTTATGGGGTTCGGCTATCCCGGAGGTCCGATAATTGACCGCCTGGCACGTCAGGGTAATCCGAAGGCGTTCAGTTTCAGCAAGCCCAACATTCCCGGATACAACTACAGTTTCAGCGGACTGAAGACTTCTTTCCTGTATAATTTGCGTGATTGGGTCAGGGATGATCCTGATTTCATAGAACATCACAAGGAGGACCTGTGCGCTTCACTTGAGCGGACCATAGTGGAAATACTCATGAAGAAACTGCGTCAGGCTGTCAAGGATACCGGAATCACTCAGGTGGCTGTTGCCGGTGGAGTGTCTGCCAATACGGGACTTCGTGAAGCGTTCAAGGACCATGCTGGCCGCTACCACTGGAAAGTGTTCATTCCGCGTTTCTCATATACGACCGATAATGCCGCCATGATAGCCTGTACCGGCTATTTCAAGTATCTGGACAATGATTTTTGCGGAATAGATGTGCCCATTTATTCAAATACACGCCTGTAATGTGAAAAATGTGGCTGATTTGTTTGGCGGAGTGAAAAAAAACATGTTATTTTGCACCCTGTTTTGAGAACACAGCAAAAAACGAATAAAAAAAGATAGATATGTCAAGAATTTGTCAGATCACCGGAAAGAAGGCAATGGTTGGCAACAATGTCTCTCACTCAAAGAAGAGAACAAAGAGAACATTTGACGTTAACCTGTTCACCAAGAAGTTCTTCTATGTTGAAGAGAACTGCTGGATCAGCCTCAAACTCAGTGCTGCCGGCCTGAGAATCATTAACAAAAAGGGTCTTGATGCCGCTCTCAAGGAAGCTGTAGCTGCCGGCTACTGCGACTGGAAGGACATCAGAATTATTGCGTAATAACACTTAGGAGTACATACTATGGGCAAGAAAGTTAAAGGCAACAGAGTACAGGTTATTCTGGAATGCACTGAGCACAAGGACAGCGGTATGCCGGGCACTTCCCGTTATATCACCACCAAGAACAGGAAGAATACTCCTGAGAGACTGGAACTCAAGAAGTATAACCCCATTCTCAAGAGGATGACAATCCATCGTGAGATCAAGTAATACTGATTAGCTATGGCAAAGAAAGTAGTTGCTACCTTGCGTACCGGTAAGGTTTCAATGAGCAAGGTCATCAAGATGGTCAAGTCACCTAAGACCGGTGCTTACGTGTTCACAGAGCAGATTGTTACTGAAGAGCAGCTTAAGGACGCTATCAAGTAATCAAGCTTATAACAGATTCAAAACGGGCAGCCATTCGGTTGCCCGTTTTGCTTTGTTCGTCCAGCACGAACGTACTCTAAAGGGTGAAAGTCCCTAAACCGCCCTGATAGTGGGAAGGTTACAGCCAAAGGCAAGGGTGTCCGCCGCGAGA
>JAGHSY010000095.1 GCA_018065615.1 Candidatus Colenecus caballi
CTCTTAACCAGTCCGATAATCTCAGCATTTGTCATAGTCCTGTATTTTTTCTGCAAATATATCATTTTTTGCCTGAATCAGCTCAAGGTCAGCCGGCAGCCAGCGCACGCTGTCCATATGGGCGGCGTCCAGCCATCGGGCCGACAGGTGTTCCAGAAGGCGGAAGTCCGATGAGACCGGCGTGCAGCGGAAACAGTGCATGGTAAGGTGGAACCCAGGGTAATCGTAGTCAATGGTACGGATAAGCCTGCCCACACTGATTTCAGCATCAAGCTCTTCACGAATCTCACGCACAAGGGCCTCAGCAGGTGTTTCATCGGACTCGATCTTGCCGCCGGGAAACTCCCACCAGTCCTTCCATTCGCCGTAACCGCGCTGTGTGGCCAGCACTTTGCCGTCATGCACAATGCATGCCGCAACAACTTCAATTCTCTTCCTTTCCATTTCAAGTCCAAAGATATCCTTATATTTGCAATTGGAGAAAACATCAAAAACTTAAAATACTATGCGCAGATTAATGTTTCTGGCAGCCGCAATGGCTGCAACCGTCTGCATGGCGCAGACACAGATCAAAGAGGATTTCGTTCCCTCGTCAAAGAACCAGCCCGGACAGGAGTACCCCATGGTCAATTCGCAGGGGTACGCCCGGTTCCGCATCCAGGCCCCTAATGCCCAGTCGGTATCGGTCAGTCTGGGACTTGGCGGTCAGGGCGGCACAAAGCTCACCAAGGGTGCTGACGGCTACTGGACCGGCACCACATCGGGCCCCATGGACGAAGGCTTCCACTACTACCACCTGACCATAGACGGCGGCACGTTCAACGACCCTGGAACCAACAACTACTACGGTTCAAGCAGGTGGGAGAGCGGAATAGAAATACCTACTTATAAATATAACGATTCCGATATCTATGCCCAGCGTGACGTTCCGCACGGCGAGGTCCACGAAATAAAGTTCTGGTGCAAGGAGACAGGCAGCCTGAAGCGCGCCTTCGTCTATACCCCGCCCACATACTACACAGACAAGAAGAAAGTGAAGTACCCCGTCCTGTACCTGCACCACGGCTACGGTGAGGACGAGACCGCATGGTTCACCCAGGGCCACGCAGACCTTATCATGGACAACCTGATTGCTGACGGCAAGATAAAGCCGTTCATTGTGGTCACCACCTACGGCATGATCAACCACGCCAAGTTCGGCCAGATTGCCACGTTTGACTATTCACCGTATGAGCGCGTGCTGTGTGACGAGCTTATCCCGTACATAGATTCACATTTCCGCACCCTTGCAAACAAGGACAACCGCGCCATGGCCGGCCTGTCAATGGGCGGCTTCACCACCCAGGTTGTCACTCTGGCACGTCCCGAAGTGTTCGGCTACTACGGTCTGCTGAGCGGCGGTTCATATACGCCTGCTGACATCAAGGACCCCAAACAGGTGAAGAAGATTTTTGTAAGCTGCGGCAGCAAGGAAGGCGGTGACCGCATAATGAAGCAGGCCGAAGACCTGCGCGCAGCAGGCATTGACGCCCTGGGTTACGTTTCACCTGAAACCGCCCATGAGTTCCTGACCTGGCGCCGTGCACTTTATAACATGGCCCAGTACTTCTGGGGCAAGTGAGCAATGGGGACAGTCCCTGAGCAACAGGGACTGTCCCCGTTGTGCAAGGTGCGTCCCTGTTGTGCATTGCAACGGTTTTGCAACGCAAGACCGTTGCTTTTTTTCTGTGCTAGTCCGATTTTTGCATCAAAAAATTTGATGATATGAAACGAATTGCCATTCTGTTCGCCGTGCTGATGCTGATGACAGCGGGTGCATCGGCCTCAAAGAAAAGAGAGATTTTAAGGAAGGAGAAGGGACTGATAACCTTCACTGTTGACCGTGACCTTTCAGAACCCGCGGGGGCCGATGATAAGATAAGTGACGGGGACAGGATCATTCAGGAGATGCTTGGAAGAGACATCCCTCAGGAGCAGAGAAGGGTCGTGGCATCAAGCTTTTCTCATGAACGCCTTGGCAACTACGGAAAGAACCCCTTCTTCAAGGGCATGACCGATGCGTTCGCTGACCACAGGCCGGTGGTGCTCAGTCCCGATGTGATATGGTCGCTCATTTCACAGGGTTTTGCCAATCACGTGAGCCGCAACCCCGAGGAGATGCGCCACCTGTTCGTGGATCACGAAGGCAAGATGGACCTGGTGGTCGAGACAGGCCAGGACCTGCTTACGGGCGATGCTGACTGGAACGGCATTGTGGACGGCTTCTATCATCAGATTGCGGACAACACAAAGGACGGGATAGCCCAGCTCATGGCGCAGCCGTTCTCCACAACAGGTCCCAACGAACTGATGGCATCACAGGTTGTCCTGATGAAGACCATGGAATCCTATTTCCAGTACATTGTCATATATATGGGCTGCGGAATCCCCAGCGTGACTCTTACCGGAACACCTCAGGACTGGCAGGCCATTCTGGACCGCGTGCAGGAATTCCGCCGCTACGGTCTTGACTGGTGGGCCGATGACCTTGAGCCCATCCTGACAGAATTCGTAAAGGCATCGAAGGGAAAGCCTGACACCCGGTTCTGGCAGAGCATAGTCAAGAAGTACCGTCCGGGCGAAATGCGCGGTGCCGCCTGCGGCTTTGACGAATCGACCGAACTTGACGGCTGGTTCCTCAAGTTCTTCCCCTATGACAGGAACGGACGCCTGCCTGAAAAAGTCAGAATAACTCATGAGATGCTTCCCGAACAGGTTACCACTCAGTTCAAGTACGTGATTCTTGATGCTGAAGGTTCCGGACAGGTCCTGAGCGAAATGCAGATGGAGCTGTGCGCCGGAATAGTGGGCATCAGTTTCGATGAGGACAACTGGACATCGACCCCGAAGATAGGCTGGTTTGTCAGGGTCAGCGAGACAGAGCAGGAGATGCTGGAGAAAATGTACGCCAAGGACCGTACGGGAGACCTGAACCTGCGCGTTGACCGCGTTCCTGACGTGTTGAGACACGCCGCTCACATAAAGACCCTGAAACTGACATTTGTAGGCAAGGTAAACCTGCCCGAGTGGCTTGAGAAGAAGGACATAGACCATCTTGTAATAACCAATGAACTGAGCGCGGAAGAACAGGCTTCACTCAGAGAACGTTTCCCCAACATCCAGTTCAGCAGATGGTGAAAACAGCGGTTTTGGGTGTGTGCCTGCTGGCAGCAGCTGCAGCCGGTGCAAAGGAGATTGAATATGTTGATCTGGGACTTTCGGTCCTGTGGTCAACTGGGAATTCCGGTATAAGCGGCGAAAGGCCGCAAGGTGACTATTACACATGGACCGATGCAGTGCAGGCTTTCAGCTCCGATACTGAAGGCCGAATGGCCAGCAAGGCCGAATGGGACGAACTGCTGGACCTGTGTTCGCGCAAGTGGACAACGGTTGATGATGTTCAGGGCTATCTTTTCACAAGCAGGGTCAAGGGCTTCACTGACCGCAGCATATTCATTCCGGCAGCCGGCTGGCTTGAGAACGGACAGCTGAAAGAGGTCTCACGATATGCCTCGTACTGGTCATCGACCCCGGGTGTGCAGCCCGGAAATTCGGCCGCATACGGATTCAACTTCCAGCGGGGCACCATAGAATGGCACAGCGAGAACCGCTTTTCCGAACAGTCGGTCCGTCTGGTCAGGCCTCTGGCCGGCAAACAGGTGACCAAGGTGTCACTTGACAGGAAGAAGCTGACAATGGAGCAGCACACATCGGCCCGCCTGAAGGTCACAATGGCAGGCGGAAAACGTAATGTGAACAGCGCCTGCACATGGACAACGTCCGATGAAAATGTCGTAAGCGTGAGCGCTGACGGCCTTCTGGTGGCGCATACTCCCGGAGTCTGCACGGTCACGGCAAGCGCATACGGACAAAGTGCGCAGTGCGCGGTCACGGTGACGGAAAACGAATACAGCTATGTGGATTTGGGGCTTTCGGTCCTGTGGGCCACACGCAACCTGGGTGCAAGGGATTCATCGGCCTACGGTGACTATTATGCCTGGGCCGAGATTGAGCCCAAGGAATTCTTCTCATGGAGCAACTACCGCTACTGCAGTTTTCCGGGCCAGACAAGCGGCATGGACAAGTACGTGCCGGAAGGCTATGCGCACCAGTATCTGCCGGCCGACAATCTGACGCGTCTGCTGCCCGAGGACGATGCCGCCACGGTGCTTCTGGGCAGTGACTGGCATATCCCTACCGAGAACGAGATTGAGGAGCTGAAGGAAAACTGCCGCATATCCGATACGGTTACGGCCGGCGGCATAACGTGTGCGGTTGTCACCAGCATGGTTCCCGGCTATGAGGGACGCAGCATATACCTGCCTCTCAGCGGCCAGTATTCCGGCAACGAGCCCATGGGAGTGGATTATGAATTCGTGCTGTGGAGTTCCACCGGACAGAACACAAGAGCCGTCAGGTTTGTCGATGAGTGGAAATGGTTCGAGACCAGGAGCAGTTACACTCCCGTGATAGACCGCTATTACGGGCTCAACATACGTCCGGTACGCCGTTTGGGTGATGAACAGTTCGCGGAAATTGGATTTGAGGGAAATCTGACTGATATGTCTTACGGCGAAATAAGGCCCGTCAGCCTGCTCATGGAACCGGTGGGCCGCAGCATTATGCCGGACAAGATTGAATGGGAGGCATCGGACCCGACCATGCTTCAGGTTCTGAAGGAAGGATATGTCATTGCGCTCAGGACCGGCAACTGCACGCTGACCGCACGCTATGAAGGCAGAAGCATCACTGTCCCCGTTACGGTGACCATGCCTGTCCCCGATGCTGTCGATCTTGGACTGAGCGTGAAGTGGGCATCGGCCAACCTGGGCGCCGCCAAGCCTCAGGACCAGGGCGCAATGCTGGCCTGGGGTGAGACATCGGTCAAGCCAAGACCTTACACATGGGATAACTACAGGCACTATTCCAACGGCCGTTATATCAAATACTATTTTGGTGGAGATTTTTCCGACGGCAATGTGGACTTCAAGGAACAGCTTGATGCTGAGGACGATGCCGCACATGTGCTGCTGGGCGGAGCGTGGAGGATACCAACTGCCGTTGAATTGGACGAACTGGTCAGAAACTGTACCTGGACCAAGGTTGATGAAGACGGTGTCATGGGCTGGATTGTTGCCAGCCGGGTTCCGGGCTTCGAGGGCAGGTGCATATTTCTGCCATACACTGAGTGTGTGGAAGGGGTTATCTCCGAGTGGAACCTGAACAGCCGTTTCAATTTCCATTACCGGACATCGACCCTGGAAGTCGTGCTGGGAGAACGGTTCTTCCGGCAGGCCAACGGCGAACCTGTCCGTCCGGTCCAGGAACTGGACGGACAGGAAACAGCGGCCAGGAAACAGGCCGATTCAGAACGCATGCGTGCCCGGGCCGGACATGCCGCCATTCCTGATGCCGTTGATCTGGGATTGAGCGTTCTGTGGGCAAGTTTCAACGTGGGCGCGGATTCACCCGAAGAGACCGGTGATTTCTTTGCCTGGGGCGAGACTTCCGCAAAGCCGTATTACACCCTTTACAATTACAGTCGCGCATCAGTCGATGAAGAAAAGGGATACTGGTGGTATGACAAGTTTGACAAGGATTATGTGCTTGCCCCTGAGGACGATGCAGCGCATGTGAACTTGGGCGGTGACTGGCGCCTTCCCACCAAATATGAATGTCATGAGCTGGAGGAGAAATGCACATGGGCCGATACCCTGATGAACGGCGTGCACGGTCTGCTTGTGACAAGCCGTGTGCCCGGTTATGAGGGGAACAGCATTTTCCTGCCATTCACGCACTGCGAAACGCTGTTCAGGACGGGCAATGAGAATCAGGGCATTTACATGACCTCAAGCGCAAGTTCCAGAAGTGGTGACCGCTGCGCGGCCCTTACCGTTTACAGATGGCCTGTAGGCACTCTTGATGAGTTCCAGTCCGACATTGAAATGAGACAGCTCCATGTCAGTTATATGAACCCTGAACACAGGTATCAGATCCGCGCGGTACGGCGGAAATGAACAATGGGGACGCACCTTGCACAACGGGGACAGTCCCTGTTGCGCAGGGACTGTCCCCGTTGCTCACTTGAGCAGGTTGCCCAGGATTGAGCGGGCCAGCGTGCGGAAAGCCGATGATGTGGCGTTGGTCACGGCCTTGCCGGCCACGTCCTTTGCGGTGGTCTTGCTCTTCTTGCCTGTGACCGCGTTGGATACGCTGGTGCCTACGCTGCGGGCAACCGTTGAAATGACGGCTCCGGCGGCAGCTGTGGCTACGGTCTTGGCAACGCTCTTCTGCTTCTTGCCTGATTTTGCAGTCTCATTAGACTCGGACTTTTTCTTAGTCCTGGTCTCGGATTTCTCTTCCTTTTCGACCTGGGCCTGCTGTTCCTCTTGAAGCTTTGCCTGCTGTTCACTTTCGGCAAGCAGGACCTCGAACGCACTCTCGCGGTCAACCACGTGGTCATAACGGCCAAACAGGCGTGAGGCATTGATTATGCGGGTTCTCTGGTCCGATGTTATGGCGCCGATCTGGCTCAGCGGGAACAGGATGCGTGCGCGCTGGACCACCTGGGGCGTGCCCTCCTGGTCAAGCAGTGAGACAAGAGCCTCGCCGGTGCCAAGTTCCATGATTGCCTCTTCAGTGTCAAAGGCCGGATTTGTGCGGAAGGTTTGGGCTGCGGCCCTGACAGCCTTCTGGTCCTTGGGAGTGTAGGCGCGCAGGGCGTGCTGTATGCGGTTGCCAAGCTGGCCAAGGATGGTCTCGGGTATGTCTGTGGGGTTCTGGGTAACGAAATAGATGCCTACGCCCTTGCTGCGTATAAGGCGGATTACCTGCTCAATCTTGTCAACCAGAGCCTTTGGAGTGTCTTCAAACAGGGTGTGGGCCTCATCAAAGAAGAACACCAGCTTTGGCAGGTCCAGGTCACCCACTTCAGGAAGCTGTGCGTACAGGTCTGACAGCAGCCAGAGCAGGAAGGTGGAATAGAGCTTGGGGTTGAGCATGAGCTTGTCTGCGGCAAGCACGTTCATGATTCCCCTGCCGCCTTCACACTGCAGAAGGTCGAATATGTCAAATGACGGTTCGGCAAAGAACTTGTCGGCACCGTTGCTTTCAAGGGTCAGGACGGCTCTCTGGATTGCAGCAATGCTGGCTGAACTGACCATGCCGTATGTCTTGCTTATCTCCTGGGCATGATCTTGGGTATATACCAGCATTGAACGCAGGTCCTTTATGTCGATGAGCAGCAGACCGCGTTCATCGGCCACACGGAATACAATGTTCAGGACGCCTTCCTGGGTTTCGTTCAGCTGCATGAGACGTGACAGCAGCTGCGGGCCCATGTTTGAAATGGTGGTGCGCATGGGGTGACCCTGTTCTCCGTAAACGTCAAAGAAACGGGTGGGGCAGCTGCTGAACGTGGGGTTCACAATGCCGAATTCTGCGCAGCGCTTCTCTATGAACGGACTCATCTGGCCTGTCTGGCTTATGCCGCTCAGGTCGCCTTTCATATCGGCCATGAAACAGGGCACGCCTGCCTGGCAGAACGTTTCAGCCAGCACCTGCAGGGTGACGGTCTTGCCCGTACCTGTGGCACCTGCTATTAATCCGTGACGATTGGCCATGCGGCCGCAAATTGACAATGGCCCATCACTGCAGTGGGCTACATACAGACCTTTCTGAGAATCAAACATGGGAATGAATTTTTTACAAAGATAATTGATTTCCATACAGTATGCGCCATCAGATTGAAAATGCACGGCAGGTATGGTCTCTGTTGAAAACTGACGCGTTCACAATGCCTGTAAATAATCGGAATTTCAGTATCTTCGCTGAAATTATGCACAGTCATGTCTGAACAGGAGAAACAAATTACAATAGTACCCGTCACAACACGCAGGCAGCTGCGCCGCTTTGCGCGTTTCAACCGCCAGCTGTACAAGGGGTCTGCATACAACGTGCCGGACCTGGACAGTGACGTTATGGACATGTTCACTCCGTCACGCAATGCCGCACTGGAATTCTGTCAGGCCCAGCCTTTCCTGGCAGTGATGGACGGAAAAGTGGTGGGGCGCGTGGCCGCAATAATCAACCCGCGCGCAAATAAGGTCTGGAAGACTGATACGGTCCGTTTCGGTTGGATTGACTTCATTGATGACATACGTGTGTCCGGCGCGCTGATGGACGCTGTGGCGCAGTGGGGCCGTGAGCGCGGCATGAACCGCATTGACGGGCCGCTGGGGTTTACGGACTTTGATCCGGAAGGTATGCTGACATGGGGCTTTGACAAGCTGGCCACCATGGCTACCATATACAACTATCCGTACTACCCTGAACACATGGAGAAACTGGGTCTGACCCCGTCAGCCAGATGGGCCGAATGGCACATTCCATACAATGGCGTTCCGGAAAAGATGCAGCGCCTGAGCAGACTGGTCATGGAACGCTATGACCTTCATCTTGCAGAGACGGACAACATCAGACATGTGGCCAGGAAGTACGGGCATGACATTTTCCACCTTATAAATGAAGCTTTTGCCCCGCTTTACGGCTACTCGGCCTTCTCGGAAAAGCAGATCGATGACTTTGTGCGCCGTTACCTGCCGCTGGTCGATGTCCGTTTCATATCCATCGTACTGGACCGTGATGACAGGATTGTGGCTGTAGGTGTGACCATGCCGTCCCTGTCAAGGGCGCTCCAGAAGGCAAACGGACGTCTGTTCCCGCTGGGCTGGTGGCACATGCTCAAGGCCTTGAAATGGAAGCAGTCCGATACTCTTGACCTGCTGTTCCTGGCCGTCAAGCCTGAATACCAGAACAAGGGCATCAACGCCGTTCCCTTCAGCCAGATTGTCCCCAGGGCAACCGGCGCGGGTTTCATACACGGCGAAAGCAATCCTGAACTCGATACTAACTGTAAAATGCAGAGCCACTGGTCGTATTTTGTCGGAACTGAAATACACAAGCGCCGTGCGGTATTCTGCAAGGACATTTGAAATACTTGACTCGACATATGGCAGATACAGAAGAATTGTTTGACCAGCAGACACCACAGACCCAGTACAATGAGGACAACATACGCCACATGGACGATATGGAGCATATCCGTACCCGCCCCGGCATGTACATAGGAAAGCTGGGTGACGGAAGTTCGGCCGATGACGGAATATACGTGCTCCTTAAGGAAATCATTGACAACAGCGTTGACGAATTCCGCATGAACACCGGAAAGCGCATCGAGATAGACCTGACTGAAAACGGCCGCGTGTCAGTGCGTGACTACGGCCGCGGAATACCTCTTGGCAAGCTGCTTGAGGTTGTCAGCATGCTGAACACCGGCGGTAAGTTTGACAGCAAGGCATTCAAGAAGAGCGTGGGTCTGAACGGCGTGGGTCTCAAGGCCGTGAATGCGCTGAGCAGCTATTTCAAGGTCAGCAGCTGCCGTGACGGTCAGAAACGCACCATGGAGTTCCAGTGCGGCCGCCTCAAGTCCGATGTGACCGAGGCCAGCGGTGAAGAACACGGTACGGGCATTGTCTTCGAGCCTGACAACACCAAGTTCGTGGGATACCAGTTCCGTCCTGCAATAATAGAGACCATGCTGCGCAACTACACCTACCTGAACACCGGCCTTACAATCATGTACAACGGCCAGCGTTTCATGTCACGCGCCGGTCTTGAAGACCTGCTTTCGGAGCGCATGAGTTCACAGAGCCTGTACCCCATAATCCACCTGAAGGGGACGGACATAGAAATAGCCTTCACGCATACCGGCCAGTACGGTGAGGAATACTATTCTTTCGTTAACGGCCAGTACACGTCACAGGGCGGTACGCACCAGAGCGCCTTCAAGGAGCACATTGCACGTACCATAAAGGAATTCTACGGCAAGAACTTTGAACTTGGAGACGTGCGCAACGGACTGGTTGCCGCCATTGCCATAAACGTTGAAGAGCCCGTGTTCGAGAGCCAGACCAAGATCAAGCTGGGTTCCACGACCATGACCCCGAACGGAGGCCAGTCGCTGAACAAGTTTGTGGGTGACTTCATTAAAAAGGAGGTCGATGACCTGCTGCACAAGGACCCCGATGTGGCCGATGTCATTCTCAAGAAGATACTTGAGTCCGAAAAGGAGCGCAAGGAGATTGCCGGCATAACCAAGCAGGCCCGTGAGCGCGCCAAGAAGGCCAACCTTCACAACCGCAAGCTGGCAGACTGCCGCATCCACCTGAATGACGCCCGCGGTGACCGTCAGGAGGACAGCTGCATATTCATTACCGAGGGCGATTCTGCATCGGGCTCAATAACCAAGAGCCGTGACGTGAACACCCAGGCCGTGTTCTCGCTGCGCGGCAAACCCCTGAACTGCTACGGACTGACCAAGAAGGTGGTCTATGAGAATGAGGAATTCAACCTGCTGCAGGCGGCCCTGAACATTGAAGAGGGGCTGGACGATCTGCGCTACAACAGGATAATTGTGGCTACCGATGCCGATGTGGACGGCATGCACATACGCCTCCTGATGATAACCTTCTTCCTGCAGTTCTTCCCCGAACTGGTCAGGAAGGGCCACGTCTATATACTGCAGACCCCGCTGTTCCGCGTCCGCAACAAGCGCAGGAAGACAAGGAAGGGGTCCGATGCCCACGTTGACGGCGTGGTAACCGAGAAGGGCGAATTCGAGACCATATACTGCTATAATGATGAGGAGCGCCGCCAGGCCATAGAGAAACTGTCACCCAATCCGGAGATTACACGTTTCAAGGGACTTGGTGAGATTTCGCCCGATGAGTTCAAGACATTCATCGGACCAGACATGCGCCTGGAACTGGTGACTCTGCAGAAGACCGATGCCGTTGACGACCTGCTGTCGTTCTACATGGGCAAGAACACCATGGAACGCCAGAACTTCATCATTGACAACCTGGTTGTTGAGGACGACATAATTGATGAGGACGAAGGAGAGAAATTTTAACCATAAGGACTATGAAACTGATGTTTCCCGGATCTTTTGATCCATTTACCATAGGTCATGCAGACCTTGTTGAACGTGCACTGAATTTATCGGACCACGTGGTCATTGCCGTCGGCATAAATGAAAGGAAGAAGCCGCTGTATACAGACCAGCAGCGCATTGACGCCATCGGACTATATTATAAGGACAACCCCAAGGTCAGCGTGATAGGTTATGACGGCTTTACAGTTGACGCTGTGCGTGATACAGGTTGTGATGCCATTCTGCGCGGCGTGCGTTCGGCCGCTGACTACGAGATGGAGCGTTACATGGCCGATGTGAACCGTGCCATTGCCGGGGTTGAGACCGTCATTCTTGTGGCAAGCCAGAACATGCAGCACGTAAGCAGCAGTCTGGTGCGTGAGATGCTGGCCTTTGAGCGCAATGCTGATGACATGGTGATTGACACTTTCAAAACCGGAAACAGATGAAGATCAGACATATCCTGCTTTTGGCCGCGCTCATTCCGGTCATGGCAACGGCACAGCCGGGCCGCGGCATGACGCGTGTTCCTGCCCAGCCGCAGCCAAAGCAGTCAGCCATTGACGAACAGCTGCAGAAACTGCTGGTGGCACAAAGCGCCATTTCAAATCTCTATGTTGAAGACGTTGACAACGCCAAACTGGTTGAAGACGCCATAAAGGGCATGCTGGAGGAACTGGATCCGCATTCGTCATATCTTTCAGCAAAGGAGAACGAGAAGTCCAATGAGACCCTGACTGGTTCGTTTGACGGCATTGGCGTGCAGTTCAACATGATTGAAGACACGCTGTTCATTGTGCAGCCAATTCCTGACGGTCCTTCAGAAAAGATGGGCATTATGGCCGGTGACCGCATTGTGACGGTCAATGACACAGCCATAGCAGGCGTAAAGATGTCACAGGAAGCCATAATGTCACGTCTGCGCGGTCCCAAAGGCACAAAAGTCAGACTTGGAATCTGCCGCCGCGGCATTGACGGCCTGATAGACTTCACTATAACCCGTGACAAGATACCTGTCAATACCGTTGACGCATCATATATGCTTCTGCCTGAAACCGGTTACATCAGGATTTCAAGTTTCGGCGCGACCACCGTCCAGGAGTTTGAGGAAAAGTTCGATGAACTCAAGTCCAAAGGTGCCGGTTCACTTGTCCTGGACCTTCAGGGCAACGGCGGCGGTCTGCTCATGGCGGCCGTGGGCATTGCCAATGAATTCATGAAGCGTGACCAGATGATAGTATATACTGAAGGCCGCCGTTCGCCTAAGAGCGGTTATCTTGCTGACGGCAGCGGCAAGTTCAAGGAAGGACAGCTGGTGGTGCTGATTGACGAATATTCGGCCAGTGCAAGTGAGATTGTTTCAGGTGCCCTTCAGGACTGGGACCGCGCCACCATAATAGGACGCCGTTCGTTCGGCAAGGGCCTGGTGCAGCGTCCCATAGAATTCCATGACGGGTCAATGGTCCGTCTGACCATTGCCAAGTACTATACCCCGGCAGGCCGGTGCATACAGAAACCGTACGGCAAAGATGTTGACTATGATGAAGACATTCTGGAGCGTCTGCATCACGGTGAACTGACCAATCAGGACAGCATACATTTCCCTGATTCGCTCAAGGTAAGCACACTGGTCAGACATCGGACCGTATATGGAGGCGGAGGCATCATGCCGGATATTTTCGTGCCGCTTGACACCACCCGCACCAACAGGTACTACCGTAATGTTACAGCCAAAAACGTGGTTCTTCAGACCGCCATGCAGTATGCGGATAAGAACCGCCGCCAGCTGGAACGCAAATTCAAGACGTTTGACAGTTTTGCATCGGGCTTTGAGGTCGGACAGGACATTCTCGACCTGATGCTGGCCAAGGCCGATGAAGCCAAAGTGGAATTTGATGAGGAGCAGTACACTTACTGTCTTGACATTTTCAAGACCCAGCTCAAGGCCATGGTGGCACGCAGCCTGTTCGGCATGAACGCCTATTACCAGGTGGTGCGCGTCCTTGACCCCACCATTGAGCGTGCAGTCCGGCTGCTCCGGACGGGTGAATAGTGCACAATGGGGACAGTCCCTGCACAATGGGGACAGTCCTAGGGTGTTAAGTTAAC
>JAGHSY010000021.1 GCA_018065615.1 Candidatus Colenecus caballi
TCATTGAGGCTGCCGGCGTTCACGCATGTGATTCTGTGGAGGAAATGTACAAGACCTGCCAGTTCATTTCACTGCATCTGCCCGCCACCGATGAGACAAAGAACTCAATAGGCAGGAAGTATGTCAGCCTGATGCCGAAGGGCGCTGTTCTGGTCAATTCAGCCCGCAAGGAGATTATCAATGAAGAGGAACTCATCCAGCTCATGCAGGAGCGCACTGACCTGAAGTTCGTGTCTGACATAGCTCCGGCTGCTGCAGAGAAGTTCCAGGAACTGTTTGCTGACCGTTATTTTGCAACTCCCAAGAAGATGGGTGCACAGACCGCCGAGGCCAACATCAACGCAGGTATTGCCGCCGCAAACCAGATTGCAGGTTTCTTCAAGGACGGATGCACCAGATTCATGGTGAACAAGTAAGACGTTATGGCTGTAATCAAACCTTTTCAGGGCATACGCCCTCCAAAGAATCTGGTCGAGAAGGTTCAGAGCCGTCCTTATGACGTCCTGAATTCTCAGGAAGCCAAGGCCGAGGCCGCCGGCAACGAGATGTCGCTGTACCATATCATCAAGCCTGAGATTGATTTCGATCCCATTGCTGAAGAGACTGATCCCCGCGTCTATGCCAAGGCTGCCGAGAACTTTGCCAAGTTCCAGAAGAACGGCTGGCTGGTCCGCGATGACAAGGAACAGTACTACATATATGCACAGACCATGAACGGCAAGACCCAGTACGGTCTGGTTGTATGCGCATACGTTGAAGACTACCTTAAGGGCAACATCAAGAAGCACGAACTTACCCGTGCCGACAAGGAGGAGGACCGCATGAAGCATGTCCGCGTGAACAACGCCAACATAGAACCTGTGTTCTTTGCCTATCCCGATGATGCCGTTCTGGACAGTCTGGTTTCAAAATATACTGCAGCCGCTCCCGAATATGACTACATTGCTCCCGGTGACGGCTTCCGCCATCAGCTCTGGATCATTGACCAGGACAAGGACATTGCCACTGTCACCGAGCGTTTTGCACAGATTCCTTCACTGTACATTGCCGACGGACATCACCGTTCAGCAGCTGCTGCTCTGGTGGGTGCAGAGAAGGCAAAGCAGAACCCCAATCATAAGGGTAATGAGGAATACAACTACTTCATGGCTGTATGTTTCCCGGCCAGCCAGCTGACAATCATTGACTATAACCGCGTAGTCAAGGACCTGAACGGCATGACAGACCAGGAGTTCCTTAAGGCTCTGGAGAATGACTTCACTGTGGAAAAGCAGGGCAGGGACATATTCAAGCCAGCCGCACTGCATACGTTCTCACTTTATCTTGAGGGCGAATGGTACAAGCTGACTGCAAAGGCCGGCACGTTCGATGATTCAGACCCTATAGGAGTCCTTGACGTGACAATATCATCGAACCTGATTCTTGACAAGCTGCTTGGCATCAAGGACCTGCGCCGTGACAAGAGAATTGACTTTGTGGGCGGCATACGCGGACTTGGCGAACTGAAGAAGCGCGTTGACAGCGGTGAGATGAAGATGGCTCTGGCCCTTTATCCCGTATCAATGAAGCAGCTTATGGACATTGCCGATACCGGCAACATAATGCCTCCAAAGACCACATGGTTCGAACCCAAGCTCCGTTCAGGACTTGTAATCCATTCACTTGACTGATTTACGGAATCCCCGGCTGCAAGGTCGGGGATTTTTCTTTGGCGAATTTGGATACCAAAATGGTGTTCATTATCTTTGCTGAAAAGATTGTGAAGATGACTATTGTAAGTTGTAGGGATTTCAGATCAAATCAGGGAAAGTATCTTGAACTTGCTGCCAAAGGGGAAAATGTGATTCTGACATCGCGTAGCGGCAATTTCCGGATTGTTCCAGTTTCAGCAGGCTCCACTATGGACAGGGCTGATTGCATTGAAAGATTGGCTGATGCTGCTGAATCATTGGAAAGTGGCGGTGCCCGGATGGTTGCCGATGCCGGCAATTTCAGTATCTTTTCCACCCGGGAACCATCGGACTGCCAGCTGGATATGATTATGAGTCAGGTAAAGGAATCGGCAATACAGGCAACGGGTAATGCTGAGCGCATATTGGCTGAACGTCTGGAGAAAATAAGGCAGTTATGACAAGAAAACCTGTATTGTGCATAGTTGCCGGACCTAATGGTTCGGGAAAGACAACGACAACAGAACTGCTGCTGAAAAATGAATGGAGTTCAGACTGCAGGTATATAAATCCAGACAATATTGCCAAAGAAACGTTTGGTGACTGGAATTCATCGGGAGCGGTCTTGAAGGCTGCTCAATTTGCAACAAGACAGCGGTATGAATGTCTTGAAAGGAAGGAGAACTTTGTCTTTGAGACGGTCTTTTCATCGGACGAGAAGATTGAGTTTCTCAGGAAGGCAAAAGCGGCCGGTTATTTCATCAGGCTGTTTTATGTATGTACGGAATCACCGCTTGTCAATGTGAACCGTGTGGCTGTACGCTATGTCAATGGCGGACATGAAGTTCCGATATCAAAGATCCTGTCAAGATATTATCTGTCTCTTGCAAATCTGAAGGTGGCATTTGATATTGCTGACAGGGTGTATCTGTATGACAATTCCATTGACAATGCGCAGCCGCGTCTTGTAATACGTACCAGTGACGGTAAGATTGCAAAACGGTATTCGGAAGAAATCCCCAGATGGGTGAAGTCAGTATTGGACCTGTAATGGAATTTTATGGATAAGGAAGAGAAATACGTACAGCTGCTGAAGGAGGCCGCATCACTGGTAGATGGTGAGAGTGACATGATTGCCAACATGGCCAATCTGGCGGCGCTGGTGCATGAGACCATGGGGTTCTGGTGGACAGGATTCTACATCGTGCGCGGCACCGAACTGGTGCTGGGGCCTTTCCAGGGGCCGATAGCGTGCACACGCATCGGACTTGGACGCGGTGTCATCGAACGGCATGTCCTCTGTAGCAAGCGGCAGGCTCAGGCAGTATTCTCTCAGTGATTCTATGTTCATGACGGCAAATATACATTATCTTTGTCAGACAATATGGCCCAGGTTAACGATACATATCAGACAATTCAGGGTGAAGCCAAGGCGCAGTTCACTGAACAGCGCAGCCGTTTCATTTCATTTGCGTGGCATGTGACTGATGTGGAGCAGGTCAAGGAACTTGTGGCGGCGCTCCAGAAGGAGTACTATGACGCGCGTCATGTATGCTATGCCTATATGCTGGGCCCGGAGCGCCTGGAATGGCGTGCCAATGACAACGGCGAACCTTCCGGGACGGCGGGCAAACCCATACTTGGGCAGATTAACAGCGCCGGCCTGACGGACATACTTATCTGTGTAGTCCGATACTTTGGCGGCGTCAAACTGGGGACCAGCGGCCTGATTGAGGCATACCGTGAGGCTGCACGTGAGGCCATAGACGCAGCAGAGATTGTCACAAAGTACGTGGAGAGCCGCATTGAGGTCCTTTTCACCTACGCCATGATGAATGACCTTATGCGCATTGTCAAGGATATGGAACCGCGTGTCATTGAGCAGGAATACGGCGCATTCACATGTGACTTGAGCGGGCGCGTGTTTGACTGCCGTATGCTGCTTGGAATCCGTCTGTCGCAGGCGCAGACGCTTATGAACCGCATCACTGATTCTGTCCGGGTGCAGCCTGATCCTGAAATGGTATCCCGTTCGGTCATTTGAAATCCACAGTCCGATGGTAAAGGAAGAAAAATACATACAGATTCTCAAGGAGGCTGCTTCACTGGTGGAAGGTGAAACGGACCTGATAGCCAACATGGCCAATCTGGCGGCTCTGGTACATGAAAGCATGGGGTTCTGGTGGACCGGCTTTTACATCGTACGCGGTGAAGAACTTGTGCTTGGGCCTTTCCAGGGGCCGATAGCGTGCACACGCATAAGATTCGGGCGCGGTGTATGCGGTACTGCCTGGCAGCGTGGAGAGACGGTCATCGTGCCCGATGTCGGGCAGTTTCCCGGGCACATTGCATGCAGCAGCCAGTCACGCAGCGAGATAGTCGTGCCGGTATTTGCGGACGGAAAAGCTGCTGCCGTGCTTGACATTGACAGCCGCTATCTCAACACTTTCAATGAGACCGATGCCCGTTACCTGGAGCAGCTGGTCAGACTGATTGGACCCTGTCTTTCTTAGGCAGTTTTGCGTTCACCTCATTGTAGGCGTGCCGTAGCAGCTCTTCCATGAGCTGGCGGTCAACGTCATTGTCAATATGAATCTGGTTCCAGTATTTTTTGTTCCAGTGCCAGGCGGGTTCAATGGCCTCAAAGCGGTCACGCAGTTCCAAAGCCCGTTCCGGGTTACATTTCATTACTATCAGATCCGGCTTGTCCAGAGTCAGGCAAGCAAAAATTTTACTCTTGAGGCGGAATACCAGCACGGTGTCATCGAACGGCATGTCCTCGGTGACAAAGGGCAGGCTCAGGCAGTATTCCCTTAGTGTTTCAATATTCATAAGCAGTCTATGGCTGCGCAAATATCGTATTTTTTCAAGAAATGGCGCAAATGGCCATTCTGTTCTTTGCGTTGTTTGGAATGCTTATTCCGTGGTCCCCATGACAGATGTCTTGATTTTATCAATGTTGCATCCCTGTACTTGGCATCTTTTTATACAGGGTAATGTCGTAAATACTCTCCTTTCATTTTTCAAGGTCTTCCAATAGTTGTTCCACGGAATCGTATTTCTTGGCATTCGGATCTTTACTTAACCGTTTTGCTTCAGCTATTGCATCCAATGTTTCCTTTCGCTTTCTATATAGTGCCATGATGTTGATTGTTTTCAATAAACTCTAAAAACTGTGCCGGTGTCATCGCGTTGTGTATGTTTGGAAAATGCCTTATGTTGCCTGTGACTATAGTTGAGCCATCTACTGACATGGATACTTTGACAAACATTACGTCTTTAGGGTCTGGCAGTCCGATACATACAGGTGGTGCATCTACTCTACAAGCTATAGATTGAAGGGTATTCAGAATGGTATTGAGACTGACAGGGTCAATGGAAAACTTTGGACGATGCAAGACTTCCTGATATTCAGTTAGAATCTCATCATTAATTAGGAGGACTATGCTGTCGTCTTGCAATATTTTTCCTAAAAGACGTACTGTCGCTGATTCTTTGTTTCCGGTAATTAGAGCGGACACTATCACGTTAGTGTCCAAAACGATGTGATATTTCATTTTCCTGAGCGGTATTCCGATATTTCCTGTTCAATTTCCACGTCTGATAGTTCTGTATGTGACCCAGTTTCTGCCTGTTCCCTTATCGTGTTGAAGGCTGCCAAACCGGCGGCCCTGTCTTTTTTCTCACTTGATTCAACCGGAAATGGTATTCCTCTTTTGTTTACAACTGCGCGAACAAATATATTGAACGCGACATTCGCATTCATTCCCATTGACTTGCATATTGAGTCAAATTCTTGCTTCAACTCGGTTTCAAGTCTGACTGTCGTTGCTGAATACTGCATATCTTATTATATATGATTGCAAATATATTCTATTTGATATGAAAATGCAAGTATTTCTCGCATATTCACATAAGTCACTGACCTTCCCTAAGATTGGTTGACACTTTAGAGGTTGTTTAA
>JAGHSY010000022.1 GCA_018065615.1 Candidatus Colenecus caballi
TGCATCTACCATTCGGAGTCCTTCTGTTTAATAATGCTATTGGAATTGGATGCACGCTTGCGAGTCTTGACCTTCGCAGAATGCACCAGTTTGAAATACTCTTTAGGGCTGATTTCCTCTTCCTCTATCCGAAGACTTCAAGAGGTCTCTCCTCAGCAAGGCAAAGCAAGATGTTACGGAGCGCCTCCATCTTCTTTCTTTGCGTAGCGTATCTCTTCAGGTCCTTCTTGTACTGTGTGGTCGGGATGAGCGGCTTCATACGCCTAATGAACTGAGCATGCTCTCAACAGAAGAAAGGTCTACTGTCTCAGGCTTCAGACGTCCTTCATCGTACGCCTTGCTAAGGTCCTCCGCTTCACGAAGCGCCTCACGGGTGGTCTCATTGGGATCATCTTCTGCCGTTTTCAGTCTCTTTTATTCTAAAAATGACAGAATGTCACTTTGAAATATAAAGTATCAAAATGCATCATTTATGAGCTGACAGTAACGCAGTGGAAACATCCATAAAAAGCCAGGGGGAACGATGATGTTCGCTCCCCCTGACCGATATTGATGAAGATTATTACTTCAATGGGATGCTGTCAACCCTAAGCTGGTGGCGGCCGCCCTCGAATTCGGTGTTCAGATATTCGTCCATTATCTTGCGGGCCATGTCATTGTCAATGAAACGGCCGGGCATTACAAGACAGTTGGAATTGTTGTGCTGACGGATAAGGTGAGCGATTTCAGGAATCCAGCAGAGTCCTGCACGCACTCCCTGATGCTTGTTCAGGGTCATTGAAATACCCTCACCGCTGCCGCACATGGCTATGCCCTTCTCGACTTCACCGTTCTCGATAGCGTAACCCAGAGCGTGGCCGAATTCGGCGTAGTTGCAGCTGTCAGGGGTGAAGGTGCCGTAGTCCTTGTACTCCAGCCCCTTCTCCTCAAGATACTGTTTCACAAACTGCTTTAACGGAAAAGCAGCGTGGTCACTTGCAATTCCTATCATTTCTTAAGCATCTTCTTGACCTGGTCATAGACATTCTGAGCGGTGAAGCCCAGCTTTTCGTCCAGGACCTTGTAAGGAGCTGAGAATCCGAATGAGTTCAGACCCCATACGGTACCGTTGCCGCCTACCAGACCTTCAAGGTTAACGGGCAGACCTGCGGTCATACCGAACTTGCGCTTGTTGCCGGGAAGGATTGAACGCTGATAAGCCTTTGACTGGCTGCGGAACAGGCCTTCTGAAGGAACGCTGACAATACGGCACTTGATGCCATCGGCACGGAGCAGTTCTGCACCTGCAACAAGTGTTGATACTTCTGAACCCGATGCAAGCAGGATCACATCGTACTCAGCATCGCTGCCGGCAACGATATAAGCGCCCTTGGCAGCCTGGCTGTAGTCATTGCCAGCAGGCAGGGTCTTGATGTTCTGACGGCTCAGGATAAGGCCGGTAGGAGATGTGGTGTTCTCCATAGCAAGCTTCCAGCATGCGGTGGTCTCGTCGCTGTCTGCAGGACGGACAACCAGCATTGAGTTCTTGCCCTTGTGGGTCTTGAGCTTCTCCATGAGACGGATCTGGGCTTCCTGCTCAACGGGCTCATGTGTAGGACCGTCCTCACCAACGCGGAATGCGTCATGGGTCCAGATGAACTTGACGGGAAGTTCCATGAGAGCAGCCATACGTACGGCAGGCTTCATGTAGTCCGAGAATACGAAGAATGTGCCGCATGCGGGAATGACACCGCCGTGCAGGGCCATACCTATGCAGCAGCATGCCATTGTCAGTTCTGCGACACCGGCCTGGAAGAAAGCGCCTGAGAAGTCGCCCTTGACCATGTTGGTGGTATATTTCAGGAATCCGTCGGTCTTGTCAGAATTGCTGAGGTCAGCGCTTGCGCAGATCATGTTGGGAACCTGCTGTGCCAGCTGGCTCAGAACAGCTGCTGAAGCTGAACGTGTGGCATCATCGGCCTTCTGCTGAACCTTTGACCAGTCAATCTTGGGAGCCTTGCCGCTGAACCATTCCTTGAGCTGAGCTGCCTTTTCAGGATTTGCAGCTGCCCAGGCGGCCTTCTTTGCGTACTTGGCGTCCATGATCTTACGCAGCTGCTTTGCGCGGTCTGCATAAAGCTTCTGAACCTCGGGGAAAATCTGGAAAGGATTCTCAGGATCTCCGCCAAGAGCCTTGATGGTGTTGATGTAAGCGTCACCGCCAAGAGGAGCACCGTGAGTCTTGCAGTTGCGTTCGTAGCTGGTGCCATCGGCCTTCAGGGCACCCTTGCCCATGATGGTCTTTCCTATGATGATGGTCGGTTTGCCGTTGCCGTTCTGGGCCATTGTCAGGGCGCCGCGGATCTGGTCAACGTCATTACCGCAAATCTCATATACGTTCCAGCCCCATGCGCGGTACTTGGCTGCAGTGTTTTCTGCGGTTACGACAGCGCATTCGGTTGAAAGCTGTATGTCATTCGAATCATAGAACATGATCAGGTTGTCAAGACCCAGAGTGCCTGCAATACGGCCTGCGCCCTGTGAGATTTCCTCCTGAATGCCGCCGTCTGAAATGTAGGCGTAGATCTTGTGGTTCATGACCTCTTCTCCCAGCACTGCAGCCAGATGTTTTTCTGCAATGGCTGCACCTACTGCGAACACGTGACCCTGACCAAGTGGGCCCGATGTATTTTCAATGCCGCGAGCAACTTCCAGTTCAGGATGGCCGGTGACAGGTGAGCCCCACTGGCGCAGGGTTGCAAGTTCCTCCATGCTGAACTTGCCTATGAGAGCAAGCTGAGAATACAGCATAGGAGCCATGTGACCGGGATCCAGGAAGAAACGGTCGCGACCTTCAAAACTCATGTTTTTGGGATCATACTCAAGGAATTCGCTGAAAAGCACGTTAATGAAATCAGCACCGCCCATGGCGCCGCCGGGATGACCGGATTTTGCCTTTTCAACCATTGATGCAGCCAGGATACGTATGTTGTCGGCTGCCTTGTTCATCAATTCTTTACTGTTCATTGTTATGATAGTTAATTTGAAAATTTCACCAGTAGCTTGCAAAGTTAGAAAAATAAAACAATAAATCACTACCTTTGCCGGTGAACCATTAATAAAACTGACCTAAATGAAAAAGATCATCATTGCCGGCATGGTGCTTCTGCTCCCGCTGGCACTTTCAGCCGAAGTCGTAAAGAAGGAAAACATCAATGCTGACAACCTTTACAAGTTTGGCGGCAGCATGACGGAATACATTGCTCCAGACGTAACATATTCAAAAGCCCCCAAAGGTTTCAAGCCTTTCTACATGAGCCATTACGGGCGTCACGGTTCACGTTATCTTCTGAACAAGCCACAGTATGAAGGCCCGTACAACACTTTGAAAGAGGCATCGGACGCCGGCGTTCTGACAGAATTCGGAAAATCCGTAATGGACCGTCTTGAGAAAATGAAGAACGATGCTGACGGTCATCTTGGTGACCTGACCCCAAAAGGCCAGCGCCAGCACCGCGGCATTGCCAACCGCATGATGAAGAACTATCCCGAAATCTTCAACAAGAAGTCATATATAGTAGCCCGTTCAACCACATCGCACCGCGTCATTGCCAGCATGACAGCCGCCCTGATGGAGTTTTCAAGCGTACTGCCCCAAATGACCATAGACTTCAATGACAGCGACTACGACAAGAACTACATGAACTATGAGGACAACGCCATAAACAAGGCCAAGAACAGCCGCGAGAAAAGCGCCGCCGTCAACGCCTTCAACGCTGCCCATACCCATCCGGAGCGCCTAATGACAGCCCTGTTCACAGACACCACCTTCATCACCCGATACAGCAGGCCCGGCAGTTCAAGCAAGCGGGACATGTCAGCCAGCCTGTACAACCAGATTTATGAAGTGGCCGCAAACATGGGCAGCCATGACCTGGGTTTCAACCTGGATGATGTCTTCACTTATGAGGAATGGTATGACAACTTCCTGCAGAACAACATGTACTGGTATTCCGTATCGGGCTTCAACCCGATGACCCAGAATCTGGTTCCTTACGGTCACGCATCGCTGCTTCAGGATTTCCTTGACAAGGCCGATGCCGCCATAGCAGCAGGAACACCCAGCGCAAACCTGCGTTACGGACATGACACCGCCCTGTTCCCGCTGCTGTGCCTGATGGAAGTCAATGACTGCGCATGGTCTCCATCGGACTTGGAGAAAGTGGCGGACAAATGGGTTGCCTATGACATTGTCCACATGGCCAGCAACCTGCAGCTCATATTCTTCAAAGACAAAAAAGGCACAGTTCTGGTACGCGCCCTGCTGAATGAAGAAGAGGCCAGGCTTCCGGTAGAATGCTACAAGGATGCCAAGGGCAACGGATATCCATATTTCTACGAATGGAATAAGGTCGAAAAATACTATCGTGACAAGCTTGAGACCTGGAACCGCAAACGCGCCGAACTGACAAACAACAAGTGAGAATAGCATTTGACGCCAAGCGCCTGTACAACAATTTCACAGGCCTTGGCAATCACAGCCGCACGACCATTGACATTCTGCGGGAATTCTATCCCGAAACCGAATGTCTGCTGTTCACTCCGCACATAAAGGAAAGCGCTGTCACATCATCATATCTTGACAGAGACGGTTGCAGGACCATTATGCCTCATGGTGTGGTGCGCGGTGGTCTGTGGAGGACCTTCTTCATGTCATCGGACATAAGAAAGGAGAAGCCCGACATATTCCACGGACTCTCAAACGAACTTCCGACCGGACTGGACATTCCGTCTGCGGTAACAATCCATGACGTGGCGTTCCGGACATTCAAGGACATGTACCACTGGAATGACCGCATCACTTATGACCTGAAATGGAAGCATGCCTGCCGTTGGGCCGACATGATCATTGCCATAAGCGAAAGCACAAGAAAGGATATCATATCTTTCTATGATGCTGATCCGGACAAAGTATGCACAGTGTATCAGCCAGTTAACAGGCTTTTCTATTCCGATGGCGGCGAAAAGCGTCCCGACTTCCTTACAGAAGATTTTCCATACATGCTGTATGTGGGTTCCATCAATTCGCGCAAGAATCTGATGGGCATTGTAAAGGCCATGGAACTGCTGCCTTCAGACCTGCGCATTCCGCTTATTGCAATAGGTGACGGCCGCCGGTACAAGCAGGAAGTTCTGGAATATGTCAGCAGCCGCAATCTTGAAAGGAGCATCATACTGCCAGGTCAGAAAGTTGACATGCAGGAACTCAAATATCTGTATTCCCATGCACGTCTTTTCGTGTACCCTTCGTTCTATGAAGGATTCGGGCTGCCTGTCGTAGAGGCCATGCTGTGCCGCTGTCCTGTAATCACAAGCAACGTATCATCTCTGCCGGAAGCCGCCGGACCGCATTCGCTGACCGTCAATCCCGGCAGCATTGAAGAGATATCGGACTGCATGGCCAGAGTCCTTGCCGATGGAGAGCTGCGGTCAGGAATGGCAGACAGAAGTCATGAATACGCCATGAACAGGTTCCACCCCCGCAAACTGGCCGGTGACCTTATGGATATCTACAAAAAAATGAGATGACCTGCCGGCCATCTCATTTTTATCTGAAATGCTGTACGTTTATTCCTGGGGAAGATCCTCAATTTCAACCGGTGATTCGAATGTTGTGGTTGATGATTCAGGATTGGTCATGACATTCTCAATGGCATCATCCTTGAACACTGAACCTGAAGCGGCAACTTTGGGCTTTGCAATGTAAGCTGTCAGAATACTGAGAACTACAATGCATGAAATGAGAGTCCAAGTGGTCTTTTCAAGAATATCTGTAGTCTTGCGAACACCCATGATCTGGTTTGATGATGAGAAGCCGGCTGCAAGTCCACCGCCTTTTGAGTTCTGAATTGTGACAATGAAGCAGAGGAATACTGCCAGAATCACAATGATGATGAGCAAAACCTTGTACATTTTCTATTTGTTTTTTTGATTTATCCTTACCAGTTTTTCCAAATAGCGGATTTGGTCCGCAAAGTAAATGCTTTTATTCGGAAAATTCAAATAAAGGGAACGAATAATTTCCAAAGCGCGGTCGTACTTGTGCTGTTTGAGATATATGCGCGCCAGTGTCTCAGTAAAATACGTATCGTCAATGTCTTCCGCGGCTTCATCGGTCTCTTCCGTTTCCTGCACTTCCAGCTTTATATCCAGCTTGTCAGAACCGGACTTCAAGAACGCATCCAGCAGAGATTCAGTCTTGGAGCTTATTAGCTTTTCCGTTGCGGAGTCCGATGACGGAGAGTCCAGATATGAAGCCACATAATCCACAGGAACAGCACCCAATACCGTACTGTCACCTATTTCATCACGATGCCCGTCAAGGAAGGAATCCAGGAGGGACAGGACTCTGTCATTTCTGTCCTGTTCCATTACCAGACAGCTACCGTAGCGTTGAAAATCTGATCGACAATATCATCAATCATCTGCTGGACAAGTTCTTCCTGAACAGATGAGAGCTGCTGTGACGAATCATAATCCCTTGTTGCGGAGAAAGACTTTTCAAAATCCCTTTCATGTTCCTTATTGTTCCTGAAAGTGATCTGAACAGTCATTCTGAGCTGAACCATAGCAGAAAAGCCATCGGCTGAAATTGACTTGTTGGTCTGGTCATATGCGGTAATCTCACCGGAAATGTGCAGATCTCCGTCACGTTTGACCTGACGCAGCTTTGTCTGTCTGTTGTATATGTCACTAAGCGTATTGTTGAACATTGGAGCCATGGGAGCCCACTGGTATGCGGCTCTGTTTGTGAACGAATCAAGGGTGATGGTCTTGATCTTGTTATAGTCAATAGATGCTCCGTTCAGCTTATATGTCACCGTACATGCTGACAGTGTAATGACTGCGGCAAGCACCACGGCAAGCGTTTTCAGTATTCTGTGTCTCATTCCAGATTATACTCTTTTATTTTTCGGTACAGTGTCCTTTCGGAAATGTTCAGGTCTGCAGCGGCGCCGCGGCGTTTGCCTCCGTGCTTGGCCAGAGCGCGCTTTATCATATCCTTTTCAACCTCTTCAAGCGACAGTGTCTCCTCGACATAAATCTCCGTGTCCTGAATGTCGTCATCTATCACTTCGGACTTGCGCGGAGTGACGCTGTCATGCGGAGTGATTATGGAAACAGGCTGCTGGACAGGCTGCTGTCCCTGAGACATGCCTTCAACCTTGGCCTTAAGGTCTGTCATGTCACGGCGCAGGTCAAACAGCACCTTGTACAATATTTCGCGTTCGTTTTCAAATGAGTTCTCCTGATGCTGCGCACCCGCAAGCATAGGCAGCATGGAACTGCGGCGGTCAGGCAGGTAATCCTGAAGCATTTCAGCTGTGATCACGCGCTGCTGGGCCATTATTGAAATCTGCTCTGTAATGTTCTTGAGCTGACGTATGTTACCGGGCCAGTGATATGTCACAAGCATCTGCTTTGCATCATCTGTAAGCTGGACTGCCGGCATACGGTATTTTTCAGCACAGTCCGATGCAAACTTGCGGAACAGCAGCGGAATGTCATTGCCGCGTTCGCGCAATGAAGGCACCTTGATGGGAATGGTGCTGAGACGGTAGAACAGATCTTCGCGGAAACGGCCCTGCTCTATAGCCTTGAGAAGGTCGACATTGGTGGCGGCAACTATACGGACATCGGTCTTTTCCACCTCGGACGAACCAACGCGGATGAACTCTCCGGACTCCAGCACGCGCAGCAGGCGGGCCTGGGTGGCCAGAGGCAGTTCAGCTACCTCATCAAGAAAAATGGTACCGCCGTTGGCATCGGCAAAATAACCCTTGCGGTCATTGATCGCATTTGTGAACGCGCCTTTCACATGACCGAAAAGTTCCGAGTCAATGGTTCCTTCCGGAATGGCGCCACAGTTCACGGCCAGATACTTCTTTGTCTTTCTCAGGCTGTTCTCATGAATGATACGCGGGAATATGTCCTTTCCCGAACCGCTTTCTCCGGTAATGAGCACCGAAAGATCTGTATGGGCCACCTGCATGGCCACGTCTATGGCGCGGTTAAGTTCCGGCGAGTTTCCTATTATGCGGAAACGCTGCTTCACTCCCTGGACCTCTTCAACATTCATAATTGCATATCCTCTAAAAAGACTGACAAAAATACATGTTTTTCACCGAATACGGAAATTTTGGCAGACTATTTGAAACAGTTGAAGAGCATCAAGTCCTGTCATTCCTGTCCGGACAGCCAGTCCTGAAAGTCATCATATTCCCTTATGTAGTCCTCCTCTTCAAAGAGTTCCGATGCAAGCACCAGGCATACGGCTCCTGATGAGAAGTCATCCAACGTGCGCCAAATGCCCCTGTCAACAAAAAGGGCCTCCCATGGATGATTCAAACGGTAAGTTGCCTTTTCCGTGCCATTGTCAAGATTCACCTCAAATGACCCGTTAACGGCAATTATACACTCCAGACACTCCTTATGCGCATGACCGCCCCTGCATTCGCCTGAAGGGACATCACATATCCAATATGTTCTGGCTATCTGGAACGGTATGGACTTTCCGCCTTCAGCAATCATAATGCTGCCGCGGAACTCATCATTCATTTGAAGCTTTATTATTTTCCCGGGTTTCATAATTTCAGCAGATAAGTTTTACATGCCACTCCACGGCCGCCGAACGACCATTTCCAGTATTCAAGCGAATCATTAAGTACACGGCCCTGAAGTTCGTTTGAAGTGCCCATATCGAAATATCGGAATCCGTTTTCGCGGCAATAGTTCAATATCCACTCCATCAGAAACGCCATGGCGCCTGACTTCATTCCCATGTCACATGAACATGAGTACTGCATACGGAACACTTTTCCGTTAAGGAATGCCAGGACGCCCCCCAGCATCACGCCATCGGGACTGAAGACGGCAATGCATCTTATATTCTCCCGGAATCTGGACTGAAGCAGACTGATTTCCTGATATGTGTGCACAGGAGCGGCGTCATAACGTTCCTTCAGATGGCTTTCAAGCATTTGCCAGTACAGTTTGAGATCAGCATCAGGACAGGCATGATAGCCCTGTCTGGAAAGTTGTCTGAAATATTCGCTCTTCCTTCTGGCGGTTCTGGTCTCCCTGCATTCCAGATCAGTCACCGACCCAAGATTACAGGAGTCCAACACTGCTCCGCAACGCCACAATGCATATTCGTCATCCTGAGCAGGAGCCTTATGATAGACCGTTGGTATTGGCTTGTAATAAACGGACCCGATTCCTGCCCCCCTGCAATAACCTGCAAGTTCTTCAAACAACAGAAGCGTTTCCGAAGCCGGCACGTCAAAACCGGTCACAAGTCCGCCGTATGTAAGGCCCTGATGTGAATACAATGCGGATCCGCTTATGTTTGCCGGCAGGACCGCCACCAGTCTGGCATCATTGAAAAACATCAGAGAATGGTCTGTGAAACGGTCCGAATGGTATTCCATATAATCACGGTAAAACAGGAATGAGCCATTTCTGGACTGCGTTACAAACGCATCCCATTCCGCTTTTCTCTCATTGCCGTACCGCTCAATTCTGTAATGCATACTGCAAACTTACTAAAAAAGACATTTCCAGCAATCACGTTTATTCCTATCTTTGCAGAAACAGCTAAAGCAAAATGAAAACAGCACTGAAATTATTGGCCGCTGTCGCCGCTGCCGCAACAATAGCCGCATGTAAACCGAACAGCAGCAACATCATAGCCCTGAGTTTTGATGACGGCCCTTCAAACGTAACCGGAGACATACTGGACATTCTTGAGTCCGAAAAAGTCAAGGCTTCATTCTTTGTCGTAGGTTCATGGGCCAAGACCGATGAATACGACTACACCCCTTACATGCTCAAGGCATACAGGCAGGGACACGCCATCTGCAACCACACCTGGGACCATCCGTACATGACCCGTCTCACAGCAGAGCAGATGACCGATGAGATTGAGCGCAACGCAGACTTCATAGAATCTGTCATCGGTGAGCGTCCCGCTTTCTTCCGCCCGCCTTACATCAACGTGAACAAACTTCTGCATGAGACCGTGGCGCTGACATTCATAAACGGTATAAACTGCAGTGACTGGGAACCGGCAGTAAGTGCAGCTGAACGTTCGCAGCGCATTCTTGACCAGGTCAAGGACGGGGACATCATTCTCATGCACGACATGATGGACAACGTGCAGACAGTCGAGGCCCTGAAGACTCTCATTCCCGAACTCAAGGCCCGCGGTTTTGAACTGGTCACTGTCCCTGAACTGTTCAAGCGCAAAGGCGTTACTCCACAGCCGCACAACGGCATAGTCTATTCCAACGCACTCCAGACGGAATAAGCCATGACTACAGGCCAGCTCAAGCAGTTGCTCACCAATGCCCGTCCGCTGTTCGACAACGTACAGTGGACACACTACAGGCAACTTATAAAAAAGGGCATAGAAGCCGGTGCGTACGGTACCGACCAGCATGGTGTGCCCACGCTTGAACGCTGTGTCAGGACAGGAATAGTGCTGTTGGAAAAGACCGGTCTGAAAAAGGCGTCGCTGCTCACCGCCCTGTTCGACCCCATGATTCAGCATGGAGTCATCGGACTTGAAGACCTGGACAGGGAGTTCGATGAAGACACGGCCGGACTCATGCGCGGAATGTACCGCGTCAAGGAGCTGTACTCCAAGCACGACAGCATTGCCGATGAGAATTTCCGCAAGCTGCTGGTTTCCTTTGCAGAGGACATACGCGTAATAATATGCCTGATTGCAGACCGGTATGTGCTCATGCTCATGCTGGGGGACACGGAAGACACCGACTACCGCCTGCATGTCACTGAGGAATGCCGTCTGCTCTACACTCCAATGGCCCACCGTCTTGGCCTGTACGCCATAAAGAGCGAACTTGAGGACATGGCCGTAAAGTATGAGCACCGTGACGTGTACAATGACATTGCGCGTCAGCTGAATGAGACCAAGCGTGCGCGTGAAGCCTATATCCAGTCATTCATCGGACCTGTCAGGCAGCGGCTTGAAGAGGCCGGGCTCAAGTTCACGATAAAGGGGCGCACCAAGTCAATTTCAAGCATCTGGGCAAAGATGAAGGCCCAGAACACCACAATTGACCACATATACGACCTGTTTGCCATACGTATAATACTGGATTCTCCGCAGGACAAGGAGAAGGCGCAGTGCTGGCAGGTGTACAGCATAGTGACGGACATGTACCAGCCCAACCCAAAGCGTCTGCGCGACTGGCTGAGCGTACCCAAGAGCAACGGCTACGAGTCATTGCACATAACGGTTCTTGGTCCTGAGAACAAGTGGGTCGAGATTCAGATCCGCACGCGTCGCATGGATGACATTGCCGAGCGCGGTCTGGCCGCCCACTGGTCATACAAGGGCATAAAGAGCCAGGGCGCCGCTGACAGCGTAATGGCCGGCATAAGGGAAATCCTTGAGAACAGCACATCGGAAGACGAACTGCGCAAGGACTTTGCCATGGACCTGTACCAGGAGGAGATTTTTGTCTTCACCCCGAACGGAGACGTGCGCCAGCTGCCCAAAGGCGCCACAGTACTTGACTTTGCATTCTCCATCCACTCCCGTCTGGGTCTGACCTGCACCGGAGCACGCGTTGGAGGGCGTGCTGTACGCATAAGCCACAAGCTGCAGAGCGGTGACACCGTAGAGGTACTGACATCGGACAAACAGGTACCAAAGCGTGACTGGCTGAGCATGGTCGTCACCTCCCGGGCCCGCATGCGCATACGTCAGGGGCTGAACGAAATACAGAACCGCGAGGCCCAGGCCGGACGCGAACTCCTGCAGCGCCGCTTCAAGAACCGCAAGATTGAGGTCACGGAAAGTGACATGTCACACCTTATACAGAAGATGGGCTTCAAGGCCCAGACCCCGTTCTTCCATGCCCTTATGGAGGAAGAGATCACGGTCGATGACGTGTTGCGTGCGTATGATGAGCTCAAGGCCGATAACGCCCCGACGGGAGAAGTCCACCACGCCGAAGATTTCGATTTGGGAAAGACCTTTGCCGAATCCGAGCGCCGCACCGCACAGGACAGTGACGTGCTTGTCATCAGTGACCTGACCGGGCTGGAATTCAGGATGGCCGGCTGCTGCCACCCCATCTATGGCGACAATGTGGTCGGATTCGTGAGCATACAGGGCGGCATACGCATACACCGCGCCGACTGCCCCAACATACAGCGCATGAAGGAGCGCTACCCCTACCGCATAGTCCGTGCCCGCTGGTCAGGAAAAAGCGGCAGCCAGTACAGCATCACACTTAACGTTGTGGGGCAGGACGATATAGGTATAGTATCGAACATGACATCGGTAATAAACAAGGAGCCCGATACGCTGCTGCGTTCAATCAGCATTGATTCCAGCGGAGGCCTGTTCCAGGGGCACCTTACGGTTCTGGTCAGCGACCTTTCGTCACTGAACCAGCTGATAAAGAAGATACGCCAGGTAAAGGGCGTACGTGAAGTAGAACGGACAAACTGAAAATTATGAAGAAAGTCACATTGGCACTGCTGGCCGTAATGGCAGCATTTGGAGCAAACGCGCAGGAACGAAGGCTGCTTACCATGGAGGAGGCTGTTTTCGGTGTCAAGGTCCCAAACATCACATACAATTGGACCGGCATGGAGGACCATTCATATCTGAGCGGCAATAATGGCGACGAGCATTTTCTGATTGACCCCCAGGATCCTGATGGCCTTGCCGTTACCGCCGTGGTTGCCCACATTGACGAAAGGAACATCTATACCCGTGACGGCAACCTGTACTGGAGCCTTTTCGGTGAAGAACATGCCATAACCAGCTTCACAGAGCCCGGCATTGTGTGCGGCGAAAGTGTCGGCCGCAACGAGTTCGGCATTGAGAAAGGCCGGTTCATGTCTCCGGACAAGCAGAAACTGGCCTTCTACAAGAAGGATGAAAGCCGTGTGACAAAGTTCCCGCTGCTTGACATAACGACCCGCACCGGTGATCTGAAGGAGATACGCTACCCCATGAACGGCATGGCATCGGAATTGATCCAGGTCGGTGTCTATGATTTCAGAAAAGACACGACCGTCTGGCTTGACGTGACGGACTTTGACGAGGAACGTTACCTGACAAACCTGACATGGAGCCCAGGTAGCAGCCGCATTTACCTCCATGTGCTTGACCGCGCCCAGAAGAACATGCATCTGAACGAGTACGATGCCACTACCGGAGCATTCCTGCGCACCATGCTGACCGACCATGACGACCGCTACGTTGAGCCCATGTACCCGCTTCATTTCGTGGGCAGCGACCGCTTCATCTACCAGACCAACGTGCGTGACGGCTACTGGAACATGTATCTTGTTGACCTTAAGGACTGCAGCACCAAGCGCGTTGTCAAGACCGATGCGGACCTTGAACTCATCACAGTGAAGAACGGATACGCATACTACTATTCGTCCCAGGTTTCGCCCGCTGAACGCCATCTGTTCCGCGCATCGCTCAAGGACGGCAAAGCCCAGCGTCTGACACCTGACGCCGGCTGGCACAAAGTGAGCATTGCCCCTGACGGCCGGTCTTTCGTTGACGAATATTCATCTCTGAACGTGCCACGCGTCATTTCCCTCTTCAAGACCGACGGTAAGAAAATCAAGGATCTGTTCACGGCCCCCGACCCGACATCGGACTACAGTTTCCTGCCAATAGAACTTGGCACAATCAAAAGCGCGGACGGCAGGTATGACAACCACTACCGTCTGATAAAGCCGATTGATTTTGACCCGGCAAAGAAATACCCCACCATACTTTATGTCTATGGCGGACCGCACAGCCAGATGGTGAACAACTCATTCAACGCAGGCCTGCGCCAGTGGGAGATGTACATGGCACAGCACGGCTACGTGGTCTTCGTCATGGACAACCGCGGCACACAGTATCACGGAGCCGAATATGAGAAGGCCATACACCGCCAGTGCGGCAAGGTCGAGATGGAGGACCAGATGGCCGGCATGGAGTGGCTCATGTCACACAGTTGGGTCGATAAGGAGCGAATAGGCGTGCACGGCTGGAGCTACGGCGGATTCATGACCATCAGCCTTATGGTCAACTATCCCGATGTGTTCAAGGTGGGCGTTGCCGGCGGCCCCGTCATTGACTGGAAATGGTATGAAGTCATGTACGGTGAACGCTACATGGAGACTGAGGCCACCAATCCTGAAGGCTTTGAAAAGACCAGCCTTATTCCACGTGCCGCCGACCTGAAGGGCAAGCTGCTCATCTGCCAGGGTGCCATTGACAACACCGTGGTCTGGGAACACAGCCTGAGCTTTGTCGAGGCCTGCATCAAGGCAGGGGTCCAGCTGGACTACTTCCCCTATCCCACCCATGAGCACAATGTCAGCGGCAAGGACCGTGTCCACCTCATGCAGAAGGTGACCGACTACTTTGACGAAAAACTTTGAATTGCCGTTGGCAGTTGTGCCAACGAAGTGACAGTACAGTCAGGGCTGCAGACTTGTTCTGTCCAGCCCTGTCCTTTCAGCCAGATGGTATGACAGCCGGCAGCATGGGCTGGAACGATGTCCTTGTCGGGGCTGTCGCCTACCATCACCGTCTCAGCAGGATCAAGTCCCAGTGCCTTGGCACCCAACCTGAAAATTTCAGGATCAGGTTTGCGGACGCCCACGACGCTTGACTCCACCACATCCACAAACAGCCCGGACAGTCCGAACTCCTCAAGCACCGTATGCATGTTGCCGTAGAAATTGGTAACCAGAACCATTGGCAACCCCACTTTCTCAAGAGCAGGGCGGGCCACATTCTCAATGTTGGCTTTCATGCGGGCGTAGCAGACCTCAGCCACTGAATCAGGACCTATGCCATGAAGTGCAACTTTCTTCTCCAACATCTCATGGAATGTGCAGTTGGGACCGGCTTCAAGATTACGTTCGCCAAAGACGTAAGCTTCACGCAGCAGTTCATCGGACACTGTCATAGGATACGCGTCACGGAACATGCGGTACCAGTGCACGCCGTCGGTATCAATCGTACCGCCAAAGTCTATGAGCATTCCCTTAATCATCTGTCCTTTCCCACTTTCATTAAAAGAATTCCGATGACGGTCCACACTATCTGGCGTACGCGGGCCACAAGTGCGGTGTAAAGACCGTATGCGCCGGGCACCTGAATGCCGCCGGCGGCCAGTGCCATACCGCCCTCATAGCCACCCACCTGCATGGGTGAGAAGAATATCAGGTTGCTGAACAGTGATGAGAAAGCCATGACCAGCACGCTGTCAAGGAAGGTGAATCCGGGCATAAGAAGTCCGATGAGCAGCCAGTATTCCAGACATGACACCACGCGTGCCGCGAATTCCAGGAAGAGTGACGTCCAGAAACGAACGCCTTGAAGCTGTGCTATCTGCTCATCGACCTGAATCAGATTTGCGCGGTTCTTCTCCAGATAACCCACAGACCAGCGCTTCACAAGAGGAATGCGGTTCAGCAGGCCGAACACCCTGACCACGAAACCGCGGCGGTAGCCCAGTGAAAACAGCCACAGCACAAGTATGAACACCACTGACATCACGCCCAGAAGAACGCACATCCAGCCGTCCAGATGATACTTGCCGCCAACGGTGAAATGAAGCATCACATACAGAAAAACCGATGCCAGCCAGAAGCAGAAATGTGAACATATATGCATCATGGCATACAGCAGGACCGATGACGCGGCCTTCTTCCTGCCCACAATCTCCGACAGTTCCAGAATCCTGTACGGTTCTCCGCCAAGCAGGCCCAGCGGCGTGACGTAATTCAGCGCATAGCCCGATACTGTCAGCTGGAAAACCTTCAGAAACGGAACGCCGCCGCCTATAACCAGTCCGAACGAGCATGCGTTGATCAGATAAATGACGCCCCACAAAAGGACAATTACCGGGAACCATATTCCAGCCTGCGAGAGCACGCCCTTCACCTGATTCCAGTCAGCGTCAAGCATGACTGCCATCAGAACCACTGCGGCAAGACCGCAGATGAAGAATATGTTGCGCCAGCGTTTCTTCATAATTTTTCCGTCATTTCACGGCACACTTTCTCATGACCGTGACGCATACAGAAGAAAATCACGTTCATGACAGTCAGTTCAAAAATGAAATAAATCCACGGCTGTCCAATGAGCAGAGTGACGTACAGCACAATTGCACGGGTGTTGAATGTCGAAATGTTTGTCCATTTGAGGAACCTGAATGTCCTGCGGCAGAACTCCTGTCCCAAGTCCGATGGAATGGCATCACCGTACTTTTCACGCACTGCAGAACGGAAATTCTGGAACTGCGGCGTCATTTTCTCCTGTGACCGGGTATAGCCTGTGTAGAAGAACAGCCCTATTTTCCAGAACCAGCGTTCCTTCCATGGAGTCACCGCCTGTTCGGCGGCCAGTTCACGGCTGTCATTCAGTTCGGCATGGTCACCGTGGAACAGCAGATACACGTTGCGGTAATAGTCGGCAAGGCTGGCCTGACGCGAATGGAACACAAGACTGGAAAAGAACTCAATTATCCATATCCACACGCCCCATATCCTGCCATCAAAAAAAGGCATTGGCTCATACATCAGTCTGAAGACCAGAAATATGTAGATCGATGCAAACCATGTGTCACCGGCAAAACCGTCCAGCAGGCGTCCCCACAGGGTCTTTTTACCCGTCATGCGCGCCAGCTGTCCGTCTGCGCTGTCCAGGAAGTTGGCAAGCATGAGCATGGCTATGCCCAGCACCGTCCAGTCCATAGTGGTATGGTACCAGCAGAACCCGGCAAAAACGCCAAGGAAAATGGAAATGACTGTCACCACGTTGGGATGCACGTTCAGCGCCCCGAAAAAGCGCGCCAGCACATACCCTATGGGACGTGTGAAATGAATGTCAAGCCACTCCTCCGTATCCTTTGACTTGTAAGTCGCCTCAACCGCACTGTTGCTCATTTTTCCAATATAAGTTTTGCTATGGCCCGGGCCGCCCCCACCGTGCAGGTACGGAAACTTGGCCAGTCATTGAAATCAATTATCTTCATGCTGCCGTCTTCTGCCACGACAGCATCACCGCCATAAACGTCAACCCCAAGCCGGTCCGATGCCTTCACTGCCGTTTCAGTAAGCATATCCATGTCAATGAACCTGCCCTCAGGACTGTCATTGTAGCGTTCCAGTCCGAACTTGCCGTCCTTCACGCCGGCCGCATAGCAGTCCACAATACCAGTGCCACGCACGCCGTAGAACTTGACCAGGAAACCCGGTGCATGGCTCTGGAGCACAAAGTCGCCGCTGCACTGCGGCAGGCTGTGGACGAATGCCACATCATCCTCATTCACGGCATGGCCATCACCACGCTTTATCCAGCAGGGCCACCGGTTCCACCCGTCGGCGCTGCCATGACAGACCATACTATCCGGAATCAGCCCCTCAAGCAGTCGGGTCTGGGCAATCCTTCCGCAGTTCCTTACTGCCTGTGATGTATTTGTCACCGGCACATCGGCCCTGTCCAGTATGTCCAGAGCCGCACTGCTGCGTGCCATCTGGAATATGCCGTCATAACCGTCAGTGTCTGTCAGCACGTTCTCCGGAACAGTATCAACACTATGGCCGGCACGCTCCAGACATGCCGCAACCGCTGCCAGTATGGCGGCATCGGACTGCTCCCGGTTTGGCGAGAAACGCGCCTCACGACTTACTGCAAGAAATTTCATATTCCGCTTTCTGAACATCACTGACATGATCCACATCTATGACGCGCCCCATGTCAAAAGCCTTAAGTTTCAGCCCAGCGGCAAGCAGCCGGCGCTGGAAATGGCGCATTCTCAGGTTGCCGCTTTCCACGCATCCGGCCAGAATATCCAGCGCTACTGGCGTCAGGGCATATATCCCAGCTGACACAAAACGGCAGTCTCCCTTTTCATCATGGAAACCGGTTATCATCATATCGGAATCCGTCCCCACATACAGCGGCTTCTCGTCATCGACCAAAGCCGTCACCCCCATCATGCCGTCATAGTCCGATGTCAGGAAACTGTCCGTCATAGCCGCGAAACGCCTCTCGTCAAAGACCGTATCGACGGTTGTCACACAGAACTTTCCTCCTTTAAGATAAGGTACCAGTTCCATAAGGCTGTGCATGGGACTTGGAGTGTCCTTCACGACCAGGTCTATGGGCATGCGTGCAGCCATGTTCTCCAACAGGTCAACTGTCTCCCGGTGCTGTGAATTGACAATTACAGCTATGCGCTCAGCGCCGCAGCGCATGAAAATGCCGGCAAGCCTTTCTATCATAGGCATGCCGGCAAGCGGTACCAGCGGTTTGGGCTTGCTGAAACCTTCAGCAGCCAGACGGCTGCCCTGACCTGCTGATATTATGGCATAACGCATCAGTTGCGTTCCTCGTCAAGCCTTAACTTGTCGCTGTCATCACGGCGGTCAAAATAAAGCTTCTTGAGCGGGTTGGCGCCGATAGCCTTCTCATGACGGCGTGAACGGATTATGTCAATGGCAGAATAAATGGCCTGGCGCATGGATTCTTCACTTGCAACTCCCTGGCCTGCAATATCATAGGCAGTGCCATGATCCGGAGACGTACGTACCACCGGCAGACCGGCCGTAAAGTTCACGCCACCGTCCATGTCCATGGTCTTGAGCGGAATCAGTCCCTGGTCATGATACATTGCCAGCACGGCATCGAACTTGCGGTATTCGCCGCTGCCAAAGAAACCGTCAGCCGGGAAAGGACCGAAACAGTGCACCTTCTCCTTTACCATTTCATCAATGGCCGGTTTGATTATCTCATTCTCTTCCTTTCCAATCAGGCCGTCATCACTGGCATGCGGATTCAGGGCAAGTACGGCTATGCGGGGAATCTCTATTCCGAAATCCTGCTTGAGCGACGTGTTCAGAATGGCCAGTTTCTCCTTTATGCCATCCTTTGTCAACATCTGCGCCACCTTGGCAATCGGTTCGTGAACCGTGGCAAGGGCTACACGCAGCGAACTGTTCATAAGTATCATCAGGGCCTTCTGTCCTTCACCCAGCTGTGCTTCAATATATTCGGTATGACCCGGAAAATTGAAAGCTTCGGAATGTATGGTCTTCTTGTTGATGGGAGCAGTCACAATGACATCAATCTTTCCCTCACGGTATTCCTTCACACAACGTTCCAGAGCCTGGAATGCGGCAGTCCCGCTTTCCTGTGTGGGCTGGCCGAAATCGACCTTGACATCCTCACTGTTGCAGTCAACAAGGTTCAAGCGGTCAGGCTGTGCGTCTGCCGCGCTGCTGACCACATTGAAATTTGTCTGTGATTCGACTGTCTTCCTGTGATAGGTTGCAACCTTGGGCGAACCGTAAACCACCGGTGTGCAGAACTCGAACATTGTCGGGTCTGCAAAGGTCTTCAGAATTACCTCATATCCAATTCCGTTGACATCACCCTGTGTGATGCCCACTTTTATTCTCTCACTCATCTTAATCTTCAGGATTTATTATTATTTCATCCAGATTGTACTGGAATTTGTCCAAATCAAGTTCATCAGGCAGGCGCAGGGTGTACAGCGCAGCCTCATATTTTCGCAATGTGGGACCCTTCTGCTTGTTGGGCGCAAACAGGAAGGTTTCCGCCACCACCACACGCTGGTTCTTTTCATCGACTCTGGAAACTGACACGAACGGACCGCCCATGTCATAATCCTTTATGTTCCAGTAGCCGCGTACCAGCTGTGCATATTCTCCATGTACCGCAATGTCACTAACCAGCAGGAAGTCCGATGTGGTCTGCATGTACTGACCCGGATTGGGACCGGGAATGTTGGCTTTCATGACAGAGTCACGCTTCCTGACAAAATAATCCCGTGTGAAAGTGTTCAGATCCCTGTACGGGAACGAATACACCACCATATTGAAACTGGTCTCTGCGCCGTCAGTGCTTGCCCAGAAGAAATCCCTGCCCTCCTTGGTCTTGCGCAGTTCTGTCGGAGCCCATATCTCGCATCCGAACTTTTTCATGACCTTCTCCCTCACGACCGGATGGTTGTCACCCTTCAGGGCATCGGCCTGACGGTTCATCTCGGACTTGACAAAGAAGTCAGTAATGACCCCTGCATTGTCCCTGACATAGTCAATGAACTGGAATGCGCTGGGGGCCTGGATGGTCATTACCATCTGCGGAGCGGCATACATGTCACGTGTGTATTTTATTCTGCAGCTGCTGTACATGCGGTCAATGCCAAGCATTATTATGTTACGGCAGTAGCGCAGGCTTTTTGACAGGTTGCCCGATGTCACGTATGACACCTTGAAATTAGGTTCAGACTGGAACAGTCCGTCAATGTCATCTGTCAGTACAGCCTTGAGGGTATCATAGGCGCCGTTACTGAAGGCCGATGCGTCAGCCACCACAAGAATCTCATAAGGAGCGCCTGTCGCTACCGGCGTAAGTATGCTCTTCTTCTTTTTTGCAGCCTTCTTTGTGACCTGGGTAACACCCGGAGTCTTGCTGACGCTGTCTTTCTTACAGGCTGCAAGATTGAACGCCGCTATGGCAAACACACATACAAAAAGGATATACTTTTTCATATTCTGGAATTATCGGGTTCAGTTTTCTCATTTGCAGCAGTGCTGAGCATGCCGCAGGCTGCCCAGATGTCCTCTCCACGTGATGCCCTTATGGTGGCAAACACGCCGTGTCCGGTCAGCCAGTCCCGGAACTCAACCATCTTTTCTTCCGGCACGGGACGCAGCGGGCTGTCCGGAATGGCATGGAAACGTATCAGATTGACCCTGCAGCTGAGTCCCTGAAGAGTCCTTACCAGCTGTCTTGCGTCATCAATAGAGTCATTGACACCTTCAAACATAGTGTATTCGAATGAAAGACGGCGCTGGTGGCTGAAATCATACCGGCCCAGGACCTCAAGCATCTCTGTCATTGAGAATGCCTTTTCGGCCGGAATCAGTTCACGGCGCTTTTCCGGTGTGGGTGCATGCAGACTGACTGCAATATGGCATTCGCAGCCCTCAATAAGCTGTTTCAGTTCGCGTCTCAGTCCTACTGTCGATATGGTTATACGCTTGGGACTCCAGGCCAGACCCCACGGTGAGGTCAGGATTTCCTGAACGGCAAGCACGTTCTTCAGATTGTCAAGCGGTTCACCCATACCCATGAACACCACATTTGTCAGATTCTCCTTGCCCGGAAGTGACAGTATCTGATTCAGTATTTCTCCGGCAGTAAGGCTTGCCGTATAGTGCTGGCGGCCGGTCATGCAGAATACGCAGCCCATCTTGCATCCCACCTGAGACGATATGCAAAGCGTTGCGCGGTCTCCGTCCGGAATATATACGGCCTCAACAAAATGTCCGTCACTGACTTCAAACAGGTACTTCACCGTACCGTCAGCCGATGCTGCTGCATGTGCCGGCGGGGACAGGCGCACCTCATAGTGTTCAGAGAGTCCTGCCCTGAACTTGAGTGATATGTTGGTCATCCTGTCAATGGAATCGACCTGCTTGACATACAGCCAGTCAGCAATCTGCCTGGCAGTGAACAGCGGCATGCCGGCCGATACCGCAACCTGCTGCAGTTCAGCCAGAGTCATTCCAACAAGATTCTTTTTCTCCATTCAATTGTCTATTATCTGACAAAGGTAATCAAAAAAATTGATTATCTTCGCTCGTATGATACAGACAGTCCATTTGCCACTTTACGGTGCCTCGACCAGACTGGTCCGGGACATTCTGAGCGCTTGCAAGGCGCAGTTCATCCTGCTCAACACCGGCGGCAGGGAAGTCAGCATAACGGAAGACGCCCTTGACCGCATGAAGGACTATGCCGGCGCAGCCCATGCCGGAATGGTCTATTCAGACTACCTGAAAATGACAGGGTCCGATGCAATAATGCCAGCTCCGACCATAGACCTGCAGCAGGGATCCTTGAGAGATGATTTCGACTTTGGCCCCCTGGTTCTACTGACACGCGCCGGCATTGACGCCTATCTGGCAGAGACACGCATCCTGCAATATGAGACTGCCGGATTCTATCAGTTGCGTCTCATCATTCAGGAGAACCTGTCCATAGTCAGGGTGCCCCAGCCGCTGTACACAATAGCAGAAACCGATTTCCGCACATCGGGCCAGAAACAGTTCGACTATGTTGACCCGCGCAACCGCAGCATTCAGATTGAACTTGAAGCAGCCTGCACTGAACACCTTAAACGCATTGGCGGCTATATTGAACCGTGCAGCGGTGCTCTTGCCGATGTCAGTGACGGTCTGTTCCCGGTCGAAACATCGGTCATCATCCCGGTACGCAACAGGGCCCGCACCATTGCAGATGCCGTAAGTTCAGCATTAAAACAGCAGTTTGACAAGCCGTTCAACGTAATAGTGGTGGACAACCATTCCACTGACGGCACCACAGAAATACTTCAGGAACTGGCGCTTTCTGACGCCAGACTTGTGCATATAATTCCACAGCAGACCGACCTTGGCATAGGCGGTTGCTGGAATCTTGCAGTAAACGACATCCGCTGCGGTCGCTTTGCCGTACAGCTTGACAGCGACGACCTGTACAGCAGCCCCTTTACATTGAAGAAAATTGTTGACAAATTCTACGAAGGCGGCTATTCCATGGTTATTGGAAGTTACCGCATGTGCAATTTTGACCTTGAGACACTTCCGCCCGGAATAATTGACCACGCCGAATGGACTGACAGCAACGGACCCAACAACGCGCTCAGAATCAACGGTCTTGGCGCGCCACGCGCATTTTTCACCCCTGTGGTACGCCAGATAGGGTTTCCCAATGTCAGCTACGGTGAGGACTACGCCGTTGGCATTGCCATTGCCGGCTCATTCCGCATAGGCCGCATATTTGAAGAACTCTACCTGTGCCGACGTTGGGAAGGCAACAGCGACTCGGCCTTGAGTCATGAGAAAGTGAACGCAAACAATCTTTACAAGGATTCACTGCGCACCGCAGAACTTGAAAGGCGCATCAACCGCAACAGACAGTCATAATGGACAGCATATTCAAGCACCTTGACCGGTATCTTGAGCGTCAGCTTGAGACTTGGCCGGCTGCACGTCAGGCTTTTCAGAACCTGGAGCTGGTACAGACACGCACATTGTCATCATCGGGTCTGGCCGTCCAGTACAATCCGTCACGCATAGGTTCCACCACTGCCAAGTCAGGCGCAGGTCATGTGGCGGAACGTCCATGTTTTCTCTGTTCCGCAAACCGGCCCCAGGAACAGGACACCATTGATATCGGAGACGGTTTCGACCTGCTTGTCAACCCGTTCCCAATTCTCAGAGAGCATTTCTGCGTTGTGAGCCGCACACATCGGCCCCAGGCCTTCAGTGACTGTCATGTCAAGATGCTTGAAATTGCATCGGAACTGCCGGACGGATACATGATTTTCTACAACGGTCCGCGCAGCGGTGCATCGGCCCCGGACCACCTGCACATGCAGATAGGCCGGTGTGAAGGCATACCGCTTATTGACAAGCTGCGTCTGAACGAACCGCCCAAGTCCGATGAGCCCATCACCGTCCAGCCATTCGGCTTTCCTGTTACCATAGTCAAAGGGGATGACCCCGACCGTTTATGGAACATTGTCCGGGACATGACCGTTCTGGAAGACGAATATGAACCGCGCATGAACGTCATATCATTCAACCGTGAAGGACATGTCATGACAGCCATAATAAGACGCGGCCGGCACCGCCCGGACTGTTTCTATGACGGCAGTGCCCTGGTCAGCCCCGGCGCCATTGACATGTGCGGCCTTGTCATAACCCCGCGCCGGCCGGATTTCGAATCGCTGACAGAAAAACAGGTTCTGGACATTTACCGTCAGGTCACTCCGTCACAGCCGCTGCTCAAGGTTGGCATCATGTCCGGCAGCGAACTGCATTTCTGTCTGAACGACAGCTACACAGACGGGCACTTGTGCTATGAGGGCGAAATGACAGCATACGTCAGAGACGGCCGCATTAGCTGGAACGGTCTGCTGCTTGACAGCGTACGGCTGCAGCCTGTGGATCACGAAGCCACATTCACGCTTCATGACGTGACCATCGGAATAGGATTCCATTGGGAACGCCGGGAAGAACAGTCGTTCGGCGGCAATCTGCTGCTCATTCCAGACGGCGACCGCCTGTGGGCCGTCAACGAACTGACCGTTGAAGAGTATCTGACCAGCGTCATATCATCGGAAATGAAACCCACCGCAAACCTGGAGTTCCTGAAAGCCCACGCCGTCATTTCCCGCAGTTGGGTTATGGCACAGCTGCGTTCCCCGTACCATCGGGCAACAGCCCGGGCACATTGCGGAACGCAGTCCGATGAGCGCATAATACGCTGGTATGACCATGACCAGCACACGCTGTTCGATGTCTGTGCCGATGACCACTGCCAGCGTTATCAGGGTTGCACACGCATTGTCAGCGCAAGCGCCCGCCAGGCTGTACGTGACACCTTTGCACAGACGCTGGTCTATGACGGGCATCTGTGTGACGCGCGTTTCAGCAAGTGCTGCGGCGGTGTGACTGAGCAGTTCGAGACATGCTGGCAGGATGAGCACAAGCCGTATCTGGTCCCTCTGCGCGACAGCAGCATAAATGAAGGTCCCCTGCCGGACCTGACCATTGAGGAAAACGCCCGCCAGTGGATTCTCTCCCACCCAAAGTCCTTCTGCAATTCGGCAGACGGAAACATTCTGTCTCAGTCACTGAACGGATATGATCTGGAAACGCCGGACTACTACCGCTGGACGGTCGAATACAGTTCTGAACAGATATCCGAACTCTTTGCCCGCAAGTCAGGGCTTGACATCGGACTTATAACAGACCTTATTCCCATCAAGCGCGGCCCGTCCGCACGTATTGAGGAACTGCAGATAGTCGGCACCAAGCGCACCGTCACCATTGGCAAGGAACTGGAAATCAGGCGGACACTGTCCGAATCCCACCTGTTCAGCAGCGCATTCACCGTTGACAGGACAGAAAACGGATT
>JAGHSY010000065.1 GCA_018065615.1 Candidatus Colenecus caballi
ACCATAAAGACAAAGAATCTGCAGGCCAACCTGCTTGCAAAAGTTGAATCGTTCAACCCGGGCGGAAGTGCAAAGGACCGTGTGGCACTGCGCATGATTGACGAAGCGGAGACCGATGGAAGACTGCAGCCGGGAGCAACAATTATAGAACCTACCAGCGGCAACACCGGAGTCGGACTGGCTCTGGTCAGCGCAGTCCGCGGCTACCACCTTATACTTACCATGCCGGAGACCATGAGCGTTGAGCGCCGCCGTCTGGTGGCCGCATACGGCGCAGAAGTGGTCCTTACGCCTGGAGATCAGGGTATGTCGGGAGCCATTGCCAGGGCAGAGCAGTTGCGGGACTCCATTCCCGGCAGCGTGATTCTGGGCCAGTTCACCAATCCCGGCAACCCGGCAGCGCATTATCGGACTACAGGGCCTGAGATATGGAAGGAATGCAACGTTGACGTCTTTGTTGCAGGAATCGGTACAGGCGGCACAATCACCGGCACCGCAAAGTATCTGAAGGAGCAGAAGCCGTCTGTTGAGGTTATAGGAATAGAACCCGCAGGTTCCCCGTTCCTGACTGAAGGCCGAAGCGGCAGACATGACCTGCAGGGCATAGGCGCAGGCTTCAAGCCCGATATCCTGGACCTTTCAGTCATTGACAGAGTCGTTACTGTCACTGATGAGGACGCATACGCAGGTGCAAGGTATCTGGCATCTCAGGAAGGCATCCTGTGCGGCATAACATCGGGCGCCGCCATGCACGCAGGCATGCAGCTGGCCCAGGACCCTGCCTACAGGGGCAGGAACATTGTGATACTGCTTACCGATACAGGTGAGCGTTATCTTTCTACAAAACTTTTCGAGTAATATCTGCAGACTTCCGTCAGGCCGCAACCGGCACATTTCGGATTCTTTGCCGTGCACACGTAGCGTCCGTGAAGGATAAGCCAATGGTGTGCGGTTGAAAGACAGTCTTCAGGAAAGTATTTTACCAGTTCCCTTTCAACGCTCAGTGGAGTGGTACAGCTGTCGGGAACAAGTCCGATGCGGTGGCTCACGCGGAACACATGCGTGTCAACCGGCATTGCCTGGCCACCGAACGCGACTGCGGTCATGACATTTGCCGTCTTGCGGCCTACACCTGGCAGAGACTGCAGGTCATCCATGTCATGAGGAATCTCACCGCCAAAACGGCTTACCACCTGCTTTGCCATTTCAGCAAGATGCGCCGCCTTGGAATTGGGATATGAAATGCTGCCAATATACGGAAGGATTTGCGCTGCTTCGGCCCCGGCCATGTCCTGAACTGTGGGAAATGCCTTGAACAGGGCAGGGGTGACCATGTTGACGCGCCTGTCAGTGCACTGGGCTGACAGGATTACAGCCACCAGGAGTTCGTACGGAGACGAAAAATGCAGCTCGGTTTCAGCTTTGGGATATGCCTGGCTGAACCATGAGCTGCATTTGTTGTATAAGTCGCGCTTCCTCAATTTGCCGATTCGAATTCCTTCAGGAAGCGGACATCGTTTTCGGAGAACATGCGCAGATCCTTGACCTGATACTTCAGGTTGGTAATGCGCTCAATGCCCATGCCAAGAGCGAAACCGCTGTATTCCTTGCTGTTAATTCCGTTCAGTTCCAACACGTTGGGGTCAACCATGCCGCAACCCAGAATCTCCACCCAGCCGGTGCCCTTGCAGAACGGGCAGCCCTTGCCGCCGCAGATGTTGCAACTGATGTCCATTTCAGCACTGGGTTCGGTGAAGGGGAAGTAGCTGGGACGCAGACGAATTTTGGTGTCAGCGCCGAACATTTCCTGGGCAAAGTACAGCAGAACCTGCTTGAGGTCAGAAAAACTGACGTTCCTGTCAACGTACAGGGCCTCGACCTGATGGAAGAAGCAGTGCGCACGGTAGCTGATGGCCTCATTGCGATATACTCGGCCCGGGCAGATAATGCGGACAGGCGGCTGTGACACCTCCATGACGCGGCTCTGGACCGATGACGTGTGCGTACGCAGAATGATGTCAGGATGGGATTCAACAAAGAAGGTGTCCTGCATGTCACGTGCCGGATGGTCTTCGGCAAAGTTCATTGATGAGAACACGTGCCAGTCATCTTCAACTTCCGGACCGTCAGCAAGAACGAATCCCAGACGTGAGAATATGTCAATGATCTCATTCTTGACAATGGTCAGCGGATGGCGTGTGCCAAGCTGGGCAGGGTAGGCCGTACGTGTCAGGTCCGGCTTTTCGCCGGCAGCCTTCTGGGCTTCAAAGGACTCCTTCAGGGCATTGATCTTGTCCTGAGCCATCTGCTTGAGCACATTCAGTTTCTGACCCACTTCACGCTTCTGTTCTGCAGGAACGTTGCGGAAATCATTCATCAGGTCATTGATGGCACCTTTCTTGCTGAGATATTTAAGACGCAGGGCTTCCAGTTCTTCGGCGGTAGCGGCTTTCAGATCCTGAACCTCCTGAATCAGTTTTTCAATTTTCTCTATCATCACAGATACAATTTTACGAAGCGCAAAATTAGTAAATAATTTCAGTAATTTTGCACCCGTATGAAAATTACGGAAAACTGCCCTCTAAAGGGACGCAATACGTTCGGGATAGATGTCACAGCCAGCTGTCTGATTGACTGGTCCTCCCCAGAAGAACTTCAGGCAATTCTTGAAGAACTGGAACAGCCAGTTTTCATCATGGGCAGCGGCAGCAACCTGCTGTTCATGGATAATTATAAAGGTACAGTCCTGCATTCTACAGTTGAAGGAATTGACATTGTCGGTGAAACTTCGGACTGTGTCCACGTACGTGTCGGCTCCGGAGTGATCTGGGACGATTTTGTAGCCTACGCTGTCCTGCACGGGTGGTGGGGCGTTGAAAACCTGTCAGCAATACCCGGCCAGACCGGTGCCGGCGCTGTTCAGAACATAGGTGCTTACGGCGTAGAGATCAAGGATGTCATTGAAACCGTCCAGACAATCAGCCTGGAAGACGGTAGTCCGCGTGATTTCAGTGTTGAAGAATGCAGATACGCATACCGCCAGAGCATTTTCAAGAATGAACTGAAAGGAAAATATGCCGTCACATACGTAATCTTCCGTCTTGGCCTGAAACCCTGTCCCAAGTTGGGATACGGAGCGCTCCGGCAGTCCGTGACAACCCCAACGCTGCAGAACATTCGTGCTGCCGTCACTTCAATACGCAGCAGCAAACTTCCTGATCCTGAAATACTTGGCAATGCCGGCAGCTTCTTCATGAACCCGGTCACAAGTGCATCGGACTTTGAAAGGCTGAAGTCCGATTACCCGGACATTCCATCATATCCGGCACCGGACGGCATGGTCAAGGTTCCGGCCGGATGGCTGATAGAGCAGGCCGGGTGGAAGGGACGCTCACTTGGCCCGGCACGCTGCTATGAGAAGCAGGCATTGGTGCTGGTCAACACCGGAGGCGCTACGGGAAAGGACATTAAGGCTTTGGCAGACAGCATAATAGCCGATGTGAAAAAGAAATTTGGAATAACCCTGAGCACTGAGGTGAATTATATATGAAACTGACTTTTCTTGGAACCGGAACGTCAATAGGCGTGCCTGAAATGTGCTGCCACTGCCCCACATGCATGTCTCAGGACCCCCGTGACAAGCGCCTGCGCACATCGGCCCTGCTTGAAACCGGCACCGCAAACATTATAATCGACTGCGGACCTGATTTCCGGCAGCAGACTCTCAGAGCAGGCATCCAGCGCATTGATGCAGTGATACTTACGCATGAGCATTATGACCACGTGGGCGGTCTTGACGACCTGCGTCCGTACTGCACCGACCGCGTAATTCCGGTTTATGCGGAATCATACGTTATCAGGGACATCATGCAGCGCATGCCTTACTGTTTCGGACAGGACAAGAAGCCGCGCACCCCGACCATGGAACTGCGTGAAATAAAGCCCGATGTCCCATTCCGTATTGCCGACATTGAAATTCTGCCGCTGCGCGTCATGCACGGCAACATTCCAATTCTGGGATTCAGGACCGGTGACCTTACTTATATAACAGACATGAAGTCCATGTCCGATGACCAGATACAGCTGATAGAAGGTACTAAGACACTGGTTGTCAACGCACTGCACACCAAGGAACACCAGACGCACCAGAACGTGCGCCAGGCGGTGCTGTTTGCAGAAAGGATAGGGGCCGATGAGACCTATTTTGTCCACATGAGCCACCGGGCCGGCCTTCATGAGGTCATGAATGCAAAATTTCCGCCGCACATGCAGTTCGCTTATGACGGACTTGTGCTTGAAAATGTCTGACAAACTTTTCAACAACTGAAAAAAAGCCTTGCAGGTCTGCAACAAAATCTTAACCAAATATTAACTTTGTGCATCAAATTGCAACAAAGTGGACACGTTTTACGATATCCTTACCATGCTTGGCTGCCTTGCCCTGTTCCTGTGGGGCATGAACCTGATGAGCAGCAGTCTTCAACGATTTGCAGGCAACGGCCTGAGGTCCTTCATAGCAAAGATGACATCGAACACCGGCAAATGCCTGTTCACCGGTTTCCTGGTGACAGTGCTGGTGCAGTCATCCACGGCAACAACACTCATGCTGGTCAGCTTTGTGAATGCCGGACTCATGACCCTGAAGAGCGCCATCGGCGTCATTATGGGTGCCAACATTGGCACTACCGTAACCGCATGGCTGTTCGCCCTGAGCTTTGACGGCTCTTTCAGCCTTGGCGCAATTGCCATACCGCTCATATTCGTAGGCTTCCTGTTCACATCGTTCTCAAAAGGGCAGAAATCAAAGGATTTCGGTTCATTCCTGATAGGCTTTGCATTCCTTTTCCTTGGTCTGAGCATGCTCAAGGACACTTCATATCCGCTGCTGTCCAGTCAGGCCGTACGCGACTTCCTGGCCCCGATTACGGACATGAAACTGAGCACCATACTGTTCATTCTGATAGGTGCCGTCATGACCTTCTGCCTTCAGTCATCGGCTGCCGCCACAAGCATCACAATGCTTCTGCTGGCATGCGGTGTTATCAATTTCCCCAATGCCGTGGCATTCATTCTGGGTGAGAACATAGGAACCACCATCACATCGAACCTGGCCGCCACCACCACAAACGTGTCATCAAAGCGTACGGCACGCGCACACCTGGTGTTCAACCTGTTCGGTTCTATACTGGTAATCATCTTGTTCAAGCCCTACATGAACCTTAACGCATCAATTGTCGAGGCCCTGGGCTTCCCGAATCCTCTCAATGCAGACTTCACAGATGAAAAGATTGCCGCAACGCTGCCGTACAGCGTAGCCGTAGTCCATTCGCTGTTCAATATCATCACCACGCTTATCCTTGTCTGGTTCATACCTCAGCTTGAAAAGCTTGTCATGCGCATGGTTCCCACCAGGGACAACGGTGAAAAGGAAGAATTCCGTCTGGTATATCTTGGCAAAAGCGGCCAGAACATTGCTGAAATATCAATTCAGGAGGCCCGTCAGGAGATCAGCCATTTCGGCTCAATCTGCACAAAAGGATTCGACTACATCTGTCAGGCTGTCAGGGAATCTGAGACTGAAAACTTTGAGGAACTGAGACAGAAGCTTGTCAAATATGAGGAAATCACAGACCGTATCGAGTTCGAAATAGCCTCATATCTGAACAAGGTCAGTCAGGAGGAACTTTCAGACGCAGCCCGCCATCAGGTCAAGTCATACTTCAAGATCATTGGCGAACTTGAATCACTGGGAGACAGCGGTGAAACCATATCACGTCTGCTGCAGCGCAAGAAAGACCATGACAAGAAGTTCGATGATTCCATGCGCGAACGTCTGGAAAGCATGCTCAGCACCGTTCAGGTTGCATTTGACGTAATGAACAGCAATCTTGGCACGCAGAACCTGACAGATATAAGCAATGCCTATCAGGCCGAAGATGCCATCAACATCCTACGCGACAGCCTGCGTGAAGAGCATCTCAAGAAAATGGAGCACAAGTCATATGACTACACCGCCGGCGTATATTATTTTGACCTGATTCAGGAACTTGAAAAGATGGGTGACTTCATCATCAACATTTCCGAATCACTTTCCGGCATCAAATAATATCTCAAGCAGTCTTTGCCCAAGCAGGTATTCGTACTTGATCTGCAACAATTGTGACTGCGCCTGGAACAGGCCTGACATTGCCGACTGACATTCAAAATAGGTGGCAGCTCCATATTCATATTTCTGTCTTACATCTGCAAGCACCTGTTCATACCGTTCCTGTTCAGTGAGCAGAAGCTGATATTTGTCATAGACATTCTCCAGGTCCGACACAGCCGTTTTGAGTTCTTTGTCAAGCGATTCTACAGTCTGGGATTCCACAGACCTTGCAATACTGCATGAAAGCTGTTTTTCACGTACATTCTTTGCATGTGAAAACAGGCTCAGCACAGGCACATCAACGGACAGACTCAAATATGAACTGAATCTGTACCCAGCAGAACTCATTCCGACATTGAACTGTACTGATGGCCAGACCGCCGATTTTGCAATTTCCATTTCACAATTGGCAATATCAGACCTGATTCCGGCCAGATGCACCTGGGGCAGATCATTCAGTGAATACATTTCAGACTGTGGATGAGGAAAAACGCTGTCCGTCATTTCCACATCAAAATCACGCCAGTCATCAATTTCCAGCAGTTCACACAGTCCGATGCGGCTGGCATTGAAGTCACCTTCAGCATCAAGGATATCAACCTTTGCGGCGGTTATGTCTGCCTGAACTGCAAGCAGATCCGATCGGACTGCCGCCTTAAGTTCAACTTTCCGTCCGACAAGCGTCTCCTGCTGTTCAAGCAAGGAAAGCCTGTCCTTACATATGGAAACCAACTCTTTATCCTGCAGCAACCTGATATAAAGTTCCACAACACCGGCATTCAGATTCCTTCTTGCCAGTTCCAGTTCCAACCGGCTTGTTTCAACAGTCATTCTTGCCTTTTTCATGGCATGGACCCGTCCGAAACCGGCAAACAGGACAGTCCCGGCTTCAACCGATGTCACAGTCTCATGTTGGCCGTCAGACAGAGTATTGGTGTTTCCCAATGACAGTTCAGGCAGGAAGCCCAAACCGGTCTGAGAGTATGACAGCCTTGACATTTCAAGAGACAGAGCAGCCTGTTCAAGTTCCCTGCCATGCTTTTGAGCCAGTTCAAGGCATTCATCAAGAGAATAATTCCTGCCACCGGCAAGCAGAAAAGCTGAAAGCAGCATCAGCAGAGTAACAATAATCCTCTTCATTTGTTCTGTCTTATGCATAAATGGATTTCAACATCGTCAGGCTCGGAATAATAATAGGTCTGTCTGGTTCTGGAATACCGTATGTCTATTCCAAGGACCTTGAGTTCATTGATCATATTGTACAGTGTTGATTTACTTATTCCAAGCTTGCAGGCAAACTTCTCATGGTCACCTGTATTCTCACGTCTGACATTGCCGTGGAATGCTGTCATCAGTTCAACAAGTTCTATCACAGTCATAGCTCAAATCTCAGTCTGCGCCCTCCAGAAGCGGGCATATTCACCGTTTTCCGAAATCAGTCCGCAATGTGTCCCCTGTTCGACCAGCACGCCGTCCCTGAGCACGAAAATCTCATCGGAATTCATTACGGTACCAAGACGGTGAGCAATGAGTATTACCGTCTTTCCCTGACTGCGCAGCTGACTTACAATGTCCTTTATGCTCTTTTCCGACTGCGAATCCAAGGCCGATGTTGCCTCGTCAAGAACAAGTATCTGCGGATTCCTGTACAGTGCGCGGACTATGGCAAGACGCTGACGCTGACCTCCGGACAGCTGGACTCCGTTTTCACCGATATTCGTACCGAACCCCAATGGCATGGACTCAATGAAATCAAGAATCCCGACCTGACGGCACAGTCCGATTACACGTCCGTTGTCAGGCTCAGAATCATCAAGAACAATATTCTCCAATATGGTGCCCTCAAAAAGATCGATGCGCTGCGGGACAACGCAGACAAGCGAACGCAGGTCATGCCTGTCAATGTGACGCACGTCAACACCGCCAATGCTTATACTGCCGGACTGCAGTTCATAGAGATTCTGGAGCAGGGCGGCCAGTGTGCTTTTGCCGGAACCGCTTTCACCGACCACTGCACTGACCTGACCGTTTCTGAACCGGATTGACAGATCATTGAAAACGTTCTTTCTTGTCCCATACCGGAATGAGACATGGTCAAAGACAATGTCACCTGCCTGTTCCGGCCGGAAATGCGTCTTTGCAGTGTTGTCCTCAGGGCTCAGATCCATGATTTCAAACAGCCTGGACGCTGCAATCCTTGCATCCTGGTAAATTCTGTCAGTGCTGACAATCGATGCTATTGGACCTATGAAATATGAAATGAGAGCATAGAACGACATGAGTTCACCTGAAGTTATTATTCCATCCAGGACAAATCCTGTTCCCGCCCAAAGCAGAATGATGGTGAACAGCCGTGCCAGACCGCCAGTGCTCAGATTGGCCCAGATGGCATTGACCGATGACTTGTAGACCGTCCTTATGTTGTTCACGAAACGGCTCTCGGTCTTCATGTCCGAATATTCCTCAATCCCGAACCGCTTTATTGTTCCGGCCGTATTGACAGATTCGACAAGCCAGGCGCTCAATTCTGCCGCCTGTTCCATTCCCTTGCGCTGTACCACCTTGTTGACACGGTTGTACAGGAAGAACACAATAATGTACAATGGTATTATGCAAAGCATGACCAGAGCCAGTTTCCAGTAGAATGTGAACATCAGGGCAAACGCGAACACCACAGTAAACACATTAACCACAAGTCCGATGAGCGTCTCGTTGATGAACGAACGTATTTTCACAGCATCACCTACACGTGATATTATTTCACCTGAACGCATGCTGTCAAAGAAAGACTGGGGCAGACGCAGCAGATGCTTGTAATAGCCCAGAATCAGTCTTGTGTCTATTTTGATTCCAGTCCTGACCATGAAAAGATTCTTTACCGCATCAATGAACAATGAAACTGAGAGAATTGCAATCATCAGAACGCTGAGCAGGTGCAGCAGGTTTCTGTTGCCCGACGGTATGACATAGTCAATAATCTTCTGCACATATATTGACGTTGACAGCCCCAGAACCGTATATACTGCCGCCCCGACAAGTGATTCCACTACAACCTTACGGTGCGGTCTGAGCAGAAAAGCGAAACGGCGCAGCATGGATACGGACTTGTCTCCAGCCTGAAAGCCTTCATCCGGCATGAGCAAGACCAGCACACCTGTCCACTGTTTCTCAAACTGCTGCATGGGAATCCATTCCAATGTGCCGTGTGCCGGATCCATAATTCTGATTCTGCCCGGCTTCACACCGTAAATGACCTCATAATGAAGCAGTGAACCGTTCACCACGACGTGGGCAATGGCCGGAGTCGGAATTTTCTGCAATGGCTCTGTATTGCATTTTCCATCGGCATTGACGGATTTGACGGCTTTTGTGGCAAAGCCCAGTCTGCCGGCCGCCTCAAGCAGCCCCATGACATTTGTTCCCCTGCTGTCAGTGCAGCACATCTGTCTGATCTTTGATATCGGCATTCTCAGACCATAATAGGCCGATACCGATGCCAGACAGGCAGCCCCGCAGTCAGTAATGTCATGCTGGGCAATCTTTACACCTTTATTCATAACTCATTGTATTAGGATTTATCCAGTCGTCAATCTTGTCATACAGCAGCTGGAATGCTGTACGCTCAGTTATTAGAAAATTGCCGTTCACCGTCATTCCCTTCCTGACAGGTCCGACAGTGCCGTTCTTCAGTGTCAAGTGGTCATCGGACAGTCTGCAGAACACCTTATAGAATGATTGGGAACCGTCTGGTGCAACAGTTACATCATCGGCTACTTCAGTGACCGTAACATCCAGCATTCCCCATTCTGTATATTTGTATGAAGACACCTGCAGCCGTCCATGCATCCCCTTATGGAAATAGCCAATGTCCATGGGGGAGACATAACATTCCGCTATCAGGTCTCCATCGGGCGAAATCTCCATCAGACACTGTCCCGGAGTCACATAAGTTCCTTCCGATACCGGCTGCAGCTGTACTATCGTTCCGTCTGCAGGAGACAGGACTACGGTCTCCGATGCGCGAATTGAGACTTCACTGATCTGAGACTCCACACTTCGCAGTTCCATGGCATACTTTTCCATATCGGACTGCCATTGGAGTCTCTGTCCTGTCGTCAGGCTTTCCAATGCTGACTTTGCTTCCAGATACTGCCCCTGTACCGTTTCATATTCAGACAGCGGTATAATCCCGGCTTCCGAAAGCCCTCTGGAGCGTGACAGTGATTTTTCAGCAATTGACAGTCTGGATTTGCAGTCACCCAGTTTTGACAGGTAGTATTGCAGATTTTCCACATAAACCGGACTTTTCATTCCACTGTATTGGCCTGCGGTCAGTTTCTTCAGGTCCGATACAATGTCAAGCAGTTCCTGCTGACGCTTTTCAAGAGGCGGCAGCTGCACCAGAACAAGATCAGGACGCACTGTAAACAGGGTGTCACCGGCATTGACATGACTGTTGGTCATGAATGGACAGGCGCTGGCATACCCGCTTGCGCCCGCATACACGGCAATATGGTCCTGACGGGGTTTGATGATACCGGGAGCATTTGCATTCACCTTTACAGTGACATGGAATGACATGACGAACGCAGCCAGGACCGATGCCAATATGAATACATAGATAATGCCGGACTGACCTGTCCTGTTTCCAAGAACCCATTCGGCTGACTGTTCCAATACTGATGCGGGAAAGATTTTCCTGTTTCCTGACTTTATCAATGCGTCACCCATTTGACGTCAGCCAGTCGTCGGTCTCGATGAGGTAGGCGATGTCACGCTCCTCTTTCGATGTGTAGAGCGTT
>JAGHSY010000016.1 GCA_018065615.1 Candidatus Colenecus caballi
AAGTCAAGTCAGGAGATGACTACAAAACCCATGCGTCACTTGACTATGCACTGGAAAACGAGGGATGGCGCATTGCAAAATCAATTGTCTTATGCAAGTCAAATACTTTTGTCGAGGGCGAAATAACGTATATGCCCTTGTATATGGCTATGTTCTTATGAGGGTCTTGAAAATTTATGACCCACACTTAACGCTATGGCAGAAAGAATTGCGAACAATGGTTGACATGCGGCAAACAATGAATAAATAATGAAAATACTCAGACTCAGAGATACTGTTATCCCATAGAACGTAAGGACAATGTGCTGTTCGACAAATATGGGTTGCACAATGGGGACTGTCCCTGTTGTGCAGGGACTGTCCCCATTGTGCATTCTTAGAACAGCCGGATGCTGATGTTGCGTTCGTACCGGGTGGGCTTGACCTGGTAGCCGGGCAGAACGTAGTTTGCGGTGCAGCCTACGCCTGTAGTGCTGTAGTCCAGGTTTAGGGTCACGCCGTCCTGCTTGCGCAGCTGGTAGGTATATGTGGCTCGGGTCAGATTGTCGGTGCTGTAGTTGCAGGCGTTGAAGTTGAACAGTTCATCCATTGAGAAACGTATTCCGTGGCCGTCCTGATCTGCCATTGCCAGCCAGCGGCTGTCGCACCTGAGTCCGCAGTCCTGCGGAATGAGATAGGGTTCGAACATGCCGTCAACAGTGTTCTCGTAGATGCCCACGGCATAGCCGGTCTTCCTGTCGGGGTAGTTCTCCTCAGGTCCGCGGCCAAACCACCTTACCTGCTGCATGCTCTCATCCAGAGTCATTGTCAGTCCGATGCGCGGCAGCAGGGTGGGCATGGACCCTTCCGGCTCCAGAATATGGTGAAGGGCTGCCGTGCCGTCACCGTTTATGCGGTATTCGTAGACTTCGGAATAACCCACGTATCTGATTCCGAAAATGTAGGCATCGAGCGACCCCGATGATATGCCGCCGAACTGCGAGAAGCAGCGCACACGGACAAACACCTGCCCGCCGGCTTCGTAAGCGTCGCATGAGATGGGAATCCTTGTAATCCTGTCAAGGTTGTTGCTGTAGAATTCATTGGCAATCTGCGCTCCGTTCCATGACTTGCGGTTGCTGTAGGTGATGGCGCCCTGGTCCCAGCCGTCAACCTCAAGAGCCAGGGGGGCGCGCCATACGTTGAACTGCAGCGGTGCCTTGAGCAGCTGCCGTCCGTTCTGCGTTATTCCGGTCAGCTGACCGTCAGTTGAGAAAGTGTATGAGAAACCCTCACCGCTGGCAACTATTGTGCTGTCAGTCCTTGAAAGCGTGACTTTTCCAACGGCCTTGTCCGATTCCACATAGGCCTTGTGCCATGGAAGTTCAAACTGGTCCCATGCCATGACGTGGCCCTTGCCGGCCCAAATGCGGTCCTCAGGCAGCGCACTGGTCAGCATGATGAAATATTCGCAGCCGGCCTTGAGCTCCGGTTTGTGGAAAGGCAGACTGATGACTTTCCTTGACAACGGTTCAATGTCCAGTGCTGTTGTACCCTGTTCAATGCAGGTGCCGTCCTCATAGACCGCCCACTTGAAATCATAGTCCGATGCATTGGTGAAACTGTTGCGGTTCCAAACCTCGATGAGTCCGTCATCGGCGCTGAGCAGGCGGCACGATATGGGCTGTGATGATTTCTGCATCTGGTGAATCTCAGGCTGGACAGTGCGGTCGGGCCATATTGTGCCGTAGGTCCTGGCGCCTATTCCGTAAGTGAAATAGCTGTCACCCTGCCGCTCTTCCTCAAAATCAAGGTGCAGCAGTTCTCCCGTGTTGTCCGATATTGTCACATTGTCCATAAGCGCGTCACAGATATAGACCTGCGTGTCCTGTCCGTGCGCCTGTGCGTTGCGGCCTATGTTCACGGGGAACGGGGCGTTTATTATGTTGCCGGCGGCTTCCATTGAGGCAATCTGCCTGCCGTCAATTGACAGTGTCATCTGCTTTCCGTCATAGCTTGCATCGACATGGTGCCAGTTGTCCTCCCAGTCCTGCGGAAGTTCTGCTGTCAGCACATACTTGTTGTTTGAGCCGGATGTCTGCCTGCGCTGCTGCTGTGCTCCCAGTGCCTTGTCCGTGTTGATGTAGAAATTTATCTTGTCCCGGCCTGACTGCTGTACGCCGAACTGCCAGTCACCCTTGGTCACGAATGAACCGCATGAACTGATGAGTTTTCGCGGCATGACATCGAAACTTATGTTCAGGCTGCTGCCCGTCACCTCAAGGCAGTCGTCCCTATACACCTCGACCCATTCGTCATGTCCGCTCAGGTCAATGACATGGTTCTTCCTGTTCCTGCTGTCCTGGACAAGCTTTGCGTTACCCATCACGCCCGCCATCACATTGTGTGACGACCGGTCGGTAAGGTATCGTGCCGTCTGCTTGAGACCGGGAGATACGAAATCCCATACCGCACCGCCCAGTGAACGTTCATGGGTGTAGATGGCGCGCCACATCTCATCGAACATGCCGCCGCCGTTGCCCGCAACTGAAATGTATTCGTCCATGAATGACGGACGCACATCGCCGTCACCGTGCAGACCCACCTTCAGGTCAAGTGCCAGCGGAGTGGGGTAGCGTGGTCCGATGATATCCTCGGCGGCATGGCTGTATGCGTTGCCGCCGTACATCCACGAACGGGTGTCATCGAACTTGCGGCCTTCCTTTATGACTTCACCAATGTTGGGCCCTTCGCCGCTCTCGTTTCCGGCGCTCCAGAACAGGACTGCAGGCTGGTTCCTGTCACGCAGCACCATACGGCGCACACGCTCCTGATACATGGGGATGAACCGGCTGTCGCCGGAAACGTATTCTGTGGCGTGAGCCTCGACACCGGCCTCGTCAATGATGTAGAGACCGTAGCGGGCCGCATATTCAAGGTAGCGCGGTACTGGAGGGTAGTGGCTGGTGCGCACGGCGTTGAATCCGTACTGCTTCAGTATGGTCATGTCTTTGCGTATCAGTACGTCATTTACGCTGTGTCCGTTCTCCGGGTCCTGCATGTGTGAGCACTGGGCATTCACCTTGATAGGCTTTCCGTTCAGACAGAACACATTGTCAATGATCGCGGTCTCCTTGAATCCCACATCCTGGCGGGCGTCTTCCTTGGAATATCCGGAAATCTGTGCACCGGTGGCGGCATCAATGAGATACATCTTAAGCTCATAAAGGTCAGGCGTTTCGGCCGTCCACTTCAGGGGATTGGCTATGGTCTTTTCCATGTTCAGGACCATGGTGCCGCTGCCGCCGGCGAATGCCGCTGCCTGACTCTCCATTTCGGCCACAGTCTTGCCGTCACTGTCCGTAAGCACGGCCCTGACTTTCATCGGATTCCCTGCGGGCAGGGCATCGTAACTCTTCACGGTCACTTCAACATTCAGCCGGGCATCCCTGTACTCACTGTCCAGGTCAGTCGTGACATGCCAGTCAAACAGCCTGGTCTTTGGTGCGGAATACAGGTAAACGTCATCGAAAATGCCGGCCAGGCGCCAGTAGTCCTGCCCCTCCAGGTAATATCCGTCAGAGTATTTGACAACCAGCATGGCCAGGGTGTTGCGCCCTTTCTTAAGGTACGGCGTTATGTCATATTCGGCAGGTTCCTGCGCGCCTTCGTTATAACCCACCTCATGCCCGTTCACCCACAGGAATGAGGCCGATGCCACCTTCTCGAACCTTAGGAACACCTCTTCGCCCTTCCAGCTGTCAGGTACGGTGAAACCGGTGCGGTAAGCGCCCGTAGGATTGTAATCGTGCGGAACCGATGGCGGACTGGCCCTGAACGGAGCACTGACATTGCGGAACAGCGCATCGCCGTATCCGCGCATCTCCCAGTTTGACGGGACATCGATCATGCTCCACTTTGAATCCCGGAAACCCTCTTCATAGAACCCGGCCGGAATCCCTTCAGGCGTATCGGCATAGAAGAATTTCCACTGCCCGTTCAGGCTCATGCTGTGCTGTGGAATGTAATATGCACGCGCCTCTTCCTGCCCCAGTTCAAAGACATCAAGGTTCTCAATGTAGTCATAGATGTTGCCCATGAAGTCACGGCTGCCAACAGGCGCGGCGGCATGTGCGGCCGTGCACATGCATATGACGGTGAGTAATTGTGTAAGGGTACGTTTCATTTTTTAGGTAACAGTTATGTTGATATTTAACGTGAATTATTCATAAAGAAAGTAAAGGAATCCTCATAATTATTTGGTAATCAGAGGATTAAATGCTATATTTGTAGTACGAAAACAAAAACATTTTTTTCCTTTACTTCATGAGCAAAATTACCTCTTCTTCCGCAGATTACCAAACTTTTCCGACATTCCGCGCTCTTTCTCCACATGCATCTGGTAGGCTCTGAGATTGTCATAAATCCACATTCTACATGGCAATTTTGTGAATTATCTCACATTTTTGTTCGCTGATTTGTGATTGTTTCTGAAAGTTTGCTTATCCGTACTAACGCAAGACAGTTACCAGTGTACAAGTGCTACAAATCCGTGAACCTGTTCTTATTAGTACAGGAGCTGTTGAACACCTGCCGCTGATTGAAGAAATCTATGCTACCGGCCTTGTGGACGAATCATGTGAGGGGCATATTGACGAGGCACGCAGCAGTATCCGTAATCCATGGTCATGCAGACCGCTTCCTCCAATGGATCCATATTCCATACGTGACAGGTATATTCAATATTTCTCTCGTCAGGAATGAACCATTGACATTGAACTGCTGTATCACTATGTTCAACCCTCTTTCCGGGCGTGACGATTCGGACCTGAAGTCTATTGAAAAGGAACATTAGTAAACGTTTCAGAACGTGAAGTTCACGCCGGCCATGAAGTTGAAGCCCGGCATGGGGTAGCCGTCGTTGATCTGGTACTTTGTGCCAAGAATGTTGTCAAGGTTGGCCCACAACTGCAGAATGCTGCTCAGGCGGTAAGATGCGCGCATGTTCCAGAGCAGAAAATCTTCGGTCTTTTCAGTTGTGGAATACAGGCCGTTTATGTACTGCAGACCGGTGCCAACGTGAATGCCGTTATTGTCATATGATGCTCCGGCATAAGCCTTGTGCTTTGGCGCCCCGACAATCGGAGTGTCCATATCAAGCAGACTGTAGTTCGCATTGACGTTGACAGACTTTGAAATGCGGTAAGATATCATTGCTTCAACGCCCTTGTTGGTCATCTGTCCGCTGTTCTGGTTCAGCTTGCCGGGACCGTCGGGACGTGGCAGAGTGAGAATCAGATTCTTTGCGTCAATGTAGAACAGGTTGATACCGTATTTTAGATTTGCAATGCTCTGTGAGAATGCCATTTCATAGTTCCACATTGATTCCGGCTCCAGATCCGGGTTCTGCGGCGGGAACATGTACATTTCCCTGATGATCGGGTAGCGGAAGCCCTTTCCTGCAGACAGTTTGAGTTCAGCCTGTGCCGGCAGATGGAAAGCCAGACCTGCCTGAGGAATGAATTCAGTACCCTTGCTCATATAACGGTCGGCACGAAGACCAGCATTTACGGTCAGCAGGGAGCCTATATTCTGACGGAAATCAACATATCCGGCCAGTTCATTCTCATGCTCACTGGCAATCACCTGACGTTTTCCGTTCAAGGAATCGTTCCTTGCTTCACCGCCGTAACGGTAAAAGTCCAGTCCGACGGTAGTGCGGTTGCCCTCAAACAGTTGGGCGCTCTGCCATGCGGAAATGCCTGACATGTCATCGAATGATGTGAAGCGGAAAGTCTTTGGGGCTGTTCCGGGATTATATCCGTCATTGATCCAGTGGTCGCCCCAGTTGTAGAATGCGCTCACCGCACCGCCAGTCTTTTCATAATTGTTTTCAATCATGGCCGATGCCATTCCGCGGGTAATCCTCTGGTCTGCATCTTCCAGCGGCTGGTAGTCCGGTCCCGGTTGTGAAGCGTTGAAACGGGTCACATCAACATCGGCCGAGATCTTCCATGCGTTGTTTATGTCATATCCGAACTTGGCAAAACCGGCATACTGTTCGAAGTTCATGTTGTCACGGTGACCGTCTGTGCGACTGTAGGAACCGGCAACGGTACTGCTGAACTTGCCGTATCGTGTGGTATTGTCAAGTGACGTCTCGACCGTTCCGAATGAACCGGCACCAATGTGTGCATTCGTATGTGTTCCGTCCTGAGCGGACTTTCTTGTCACAAGGTTTACAACTCCTCCCATGGCATTTGAACCGTAAAGGATTGAAGCCGGTCCGCGCAGTACTTCAACACGTTCAATCATTGAAGCCTGCACAACATCGGCAATGGGATGTCCGAAGATACCTGCGTATTGCGGATGACCGTCAATAAGCACTAGTGTCTGTGCGGAACTTCCGGTAAGACCACGCATCGATATGTTGCCTGCAGCACCTGTTGAAACGCCGTAACCCAGCATGCTTCGTGAAGTGACGAACATGCCCGGAACCTGCTCGGCAAGCAAAGGCATTACTGAAAGACGGTTGCTCTCTTCAATGGCATCACGACCAATGACAGAAACTGTCTGAGACAGGTGTCGGGGGTCGACAGATGAACGTGATCCCGTGATTACCACTTCATTGATACGGATACTGTCACTGACCGGTTCGGCGTTTGCCGACATAATGAAAAGCAAAGTTGCTGAAAATACGACTGATTTCTTCATGATTGTAAGTTAACGGCACAAAAGTAGCACGAATTAATAAAAAGGTAACACGAATACTGCAAATAAAAGAGCCTATCCGGCTCTGCTCATAATAGGCGTGGATCACCCATAACAGTTGCCCTGCACAACAGGGACTGTCCCCGTTGCGCATCAAAGTCCCAGATTCAGCCTGCTGCGGTCAAGTTCCTGCTTCTGTTCCTGCTTCTGCTGCTTGAAGGCATTGAAGTTGTATGAGACGCCAAGCCAGAACATGCGGCTCTTGCCGTGGCTGTTGTTGTCAAGACTGAACACGCGGTTGTCAGAATGGATCTCCCATCTGTTCGTGTCAAAGACATCGGTCAGTCTGGCTGTGACCGTTACAGTCTTGAAGTTATGTTTCAGTCCTATGTCCATGTAGTGGCTGAAGGCAGTTGTGAACTGCGGATAATACTGCGGAGTTGACACGAAATACTGCAGTTGGATACTTGTGCCGCTTCCAATCAGGAAGTTCAGCAGCAGGTTGCTGTTGTTGGACCATCCGCTGTTGTCAATGTCAGTACTCTCAAATTCGCCCCGGGTGTCCACAAAGAAAGTGTTGGCGCTAAGGGTGGCATCGAACCATCTGGCCGGCGTCACGCTCAGTGAAAGGTCAAGGCCGCTCCTTACATCGGACTTGGCATTGATGTATGTCATGAGCAGAATGTCTGCCGTCAGTTCAGACACCTGGGTTATGTAGTCCGATGTATGATTAAGGTACATGTCGGCGAACACAGAGAATCCGTCGGCCTTAAATGAATACGCCAGGTCAACGTTGTCTGACTTTTCCGGTTTCAGGTTCATGTTTCCCTGCTCAAAGGTCGATGCGT
>JAGHSY010000011.1 GCA_018065615.1 Candidatus Colenecus caballi
TTGCAGGCTGGGCTTGAACCTGGACAGGCTGTGAACTTATATAGACGTTGCCGCGTACGTGTGGAGCATCGTCTTCCTCTTCATCAGAATCCTGGCTTGGAATGAACGGCTTTTCAAAACCGGAAATGAAGAACACAAGCACCTCAGTACCCATACCTATGAACAGCATCAGGTTGGCTCCGTGAATATGTGTCAGTTTGAACAGTGCGCCCAATATGACAATTGCCGCACCCCAGCTGTAAAGGTAGTTCAACAGAATTCTTCCCTTGGGTGAATCCAGATAGTCCTGTATTCTGGTCATCAGACCTTTCTTTTCAGAATTTTCCATTATCGTGTTTTTTTTCTTTTTCAAAAATCATTTGCGTCCCTTGCTTGAAGCGGCTGTACCAACCTGAGTGCGCACGCATCGGAATCCGATGTATGAACGCTGTTCGTTCTGGTATTCGTATGTGCGCCAGGATGACTCTATGAACTTTTCCGGGTCTTTCCATGAACCGCCGCGTACGGCTTTCTTCTTCATGTAATACGGATCATCCACGGCTGCGTTGTAGTACAGTTCGGGGTTCATGTCATTCATCTGCAGAATACCGGCTTCAGTGTATGTTGTTGAAGTCCATTCCGCTACGTTTCCGGCCATGTCATACAGTCCGTTTGAATTGGGTTTGTATGACCCGACACGCGTTGTGATAAGGCTGCCGTCCTTAGTGTAGTTTCCGCGTTCCGGCTTGAAGTTGGCATAGTAGCATCCGTTGTCGTCCTTGGAATCCGATGTCTTCCATGGGAACTTGCTGTTTTCGCGTCCGCGTGCGGCAAATTCCCATTCGGCTTCAGTCGGAAGGCGGTAACGCTGAATATATTTGGCCTGTGCACCAAGTCCGGCCAGCAGATATTCCGTACGCCATGCGCAGAAGGCATTGGCCTGTTCCCAACTGACGCCTACCACAGGATAATCATTGTAATTGGGGTGTGAGAAATACAGGCGCATGTAGGTTTCATTATTTGAATTCGGGAAATCGTTCACCCAGCATGTGGTGTCTGGGAAAATGTTCACAATGTATGTGTTCACGAAATCAAACATGCTTGAAAGTTCCCTGTTTATGGTCCTTCTTACAATTCTGCCGTTCTCATCGATGTATGCAGTGTCTTTTGAAATCATGACCTTTTCCTTTGACATGTCCACGTCAGTGTTCTTTGTCCTGTCATTCGGGTCAAGCTGGTTCTTTCTCAACGCAGCCTGTGTGTAATCAAACAGTTCATAACGGTAGTTCAGCTGTTTGATGTCCAGCTGTTTTTCTCCTGTAATGGGGTTTCTGCGGTATAAGCTTTCAATGGCTCTGGCCTGGTCCTCATTGGGCTTTTTCCAGGGAATAGGCTTTGTCCAGTCCAGATGCGGAGTTACAGGCTCACCGTATTTGTCTTCGGTAATCATGAATGACTCATCGCCTCCGTAAGCCGGGTCTGCAAGACGTGTGCGGATAATGGAGTCACGCACCCAGTTCACAAACTGGCGGTATTTGGCATTGGACACTTCATGCTCATCCATCCAGAATGATTCGACTGAAATTTCCTTTTCAGGGACCGATGAACCCCACAGGCTGTCAGCGGCATCTTCTCCAATGATGAGAGAACCACGTTTGACCAGAACCATGCCAAAAGGCACAGGTTCGCGCAAGGCAGTCTGTGACTGTCCGGTCACTTCACCTCCGTTAGCCCCGGCATATCCGCTGCTGGTGCATGATAAAGTAGTAATAAGTACAGCCATCAAACCGGCCATTGCAATGTTTTTCAGCTTCATTATCTCAATCATAAATATCTTACACTTTTGTGGACGTTCTTTCCTTTGCTGTAAAAGTCAACATCGGTCTGCCAGCTGATCATCAGATCATGGCTGCCGTTTTTCATACCGACACCCTGAGTGAAGATTTCATATGCATAACCGATGAGAACGCCTTTATACCTGCCTCCTATCATGGGTGTCACCGAAATTCCCGGTGAGTACGTCAGAGCTGCCATTAACATCGCCTCTTCATATTCATAGGTGGCCTTTACGTTAATGTCCGCCCTGAAAAAGTTCCGTTCGCTCTGCACCAGAAAAGAAGGCTGCACCCTTAATAACGGATTTTTCAGTCCTATATTGTATCCGCCTGTCAGATATAATGTGGGTTGGACATCCATTTCCGCATGTTTTCCTTCTCCTTTGCCGAATTCCACATGTGGAAAATTAAGGTGTGTGGCCGATGCTCCCACATACCAGTCACCTCTGACATAGAGCAATCCTGCACCAAGATCGGCAACCGTACCTTTTTCATCACCTGTTGGAAATGCAGGGTCGTTCTGCATTTCAGCCTTGACCATTCCGCCGTTGAACTGTTCGGACATGACGCCGCCCTGAACGCCAATGTTCATCCAGCCTTTTCCCATACCTACTTTATATGCGTAATTGAGCAGCAGTCTCTGGTTCGTGAAGAGTCCGATAGTCTCATTTAACAGCCCGATACCAGCCGAATGGCGCATCTTGTTGAACGGGAGTGCCACATTCGCCCCTAGAAACATAGTGACCGGAGCATGGGTATATCCTGCCATCTGCATTGATAATGAACAGTTTACGTTTAATTTAGTGTCTCTGTTCATTGCTGCTGGGTTATAAAAGTTCTCAACAGCCCGATAATAATTGAAATGGGCATCGAACTGTGCATGGACAATGGTGCCCATGAACAGCAGTATGGAAATGGAAACCAGCCGTTTCATTGTGTTCATCAATAAACTAACGGCAAAAATTACTCATTATTTTTGGTCTTCATGAAAAAATGTCTAATTTTGCGCCGCTTAATCTTTGAGAAAAAGTAGAACTATATAAAAATTAAGAACTTAAAATGATCATTGTTCCTGTTAAAGAGGGTGAGAACATTGAACGCGCTCTCAAAAAATTCAAGAGAAAGTATGAAAAGACCGGTGTGGTGAAAGAACTTCGTCGTCGCCAGCAGTTTGACAAACCGTCAGAACTGAAGCGTCTTAAAATGGAGCACGCCATTTACGTACAGAAACTGCAGCAGACAGAGGAATAATTTTCCTTCAGAGTCTTGCTTTTAGGTTTTTTCTTGATTATATTCGTTGCTGAATCCATTCAGCGACGAATTTTTTTATGTACATAGATCAGTTTGCCGATTATCTCAAACTTGAAAGGAACTATTCCGAAAAGACAGTCTCCAGCTACCGCCGTGACCTTGTCCTTTTCAGCCAGTTCCTGTCAGGTCTGGATGAACAGCTTGATCTGCTGACTGCTGACAGGGACACGGTAAGACTCTGGGTAGTGGACATGATGGACAAAGGTGCTGCTACAACTACCGTAAACCGCAAACTCAGTACCCTGCGCTCATTCTACCGTTTTCTCCGTATCAGGGGCCTGGTCAGTTCTTCGCCTGTACACGGTGTCAAGGGTCCTAAGAACAGCAAGCCGCTGCCCCAGTTCGTCAAGGAGTCCGAAATGAACGAACTGCTTGACGACACTGATCTTGGTCAGGGTTTCATTGGAATAAGGAACAGGACAGTGATAGCCGTCTTCTATGAGACCGGCATGCGTATGGCTGAACTCATCGGACTTGATGACAGGGACATTGATTTTGCATCAAGAACCATAAAGGTTACCGGAAAGCGTGACAAACAGCGTTTCATTCCTTTCGGAAATGAACTTGAAAATAGCTTGCGTGCGTATCTTGATGCCAGGAATCAGGAATTCGGACCGACGGAGGGCGCATTTTTCCTGAGCCGGAAAGGTGAGCGCATACCGCGTCATCAGGTTTATCTGCTGGTCAAGGACGCTCTGACAAAGGTGTCCGACGTCCAGAAGAAAAGTCCGCATGTGCTGCGTCATACTTTTGCAACGTCAATGCTCAACAATGATGCAGAACTTGGTGCTGTCAAGGAACTGCTGGGTCACAACAGTCTGCAGACAACAGAAATCTATGTTCATACGACATTCCAGGAACTGAAGGAAATATATAAACAGGCTCATCCCAGAGCTTAAGAAAAACGTAGTATTATGGAAACAAAGATTCAGGCGTTGCATTTTACTGCAACCGAACAGCTTCAGGCGTTCATTGAGAAGAAGTGTGCAAAATTGGAAAGAGTGCACGAGTTGATTCAGAAAGCAGATGTGGTGCTGAAAGTGGTAAAGCCCGAAACGGCATTGAACAAGCAGGCCAGCATAACGGTAACAATACCGAACGGAGAACTGTTTGCTGAAAAAACATGTGACACATTTGAGCAGGCAGTTGACGAATGTCTGGCTGCACTGACCAAACAGCTTCAAAAAAATAAGGAAAAACAGCGTGACAAATAAAAAAGAGCAAGTTTTTTTTGTTTGGACAAAAATTTGAAATATCTTTGCACCCGCTCTTCGCTCATGTGGAGAGCGGGTTCTTTGAATCTTGCCGCTATGGCTCAATGGTAGAGCAACGCACTTGTAATGCGTAGGTTGTTGGTTCGATTCCGACTAGCGGCTCAAGTTTGATCTTTCAAATTTTGGACAAGGGTGAATTCCAGAGTGGCCAAATGGGGCAGACTGTAAATCTGCTGTCTCTCGACTTCGGTGGTTCGAATCCATCTTCACCCACTTAGCAGGCAAACGAAACCGGTTTATCCGGTGTCTGCTGTTCTTCCTGGAACCACCTTATTATATAAGACAGGCCGGAAGGGCAATTCGTGACAACGAAAGATGCGGCAATAACTCAATTGGTAGAGCGCAACCCCTCCAAGGTTGAAGTTGCGAGTTCGAGTCTCGTTTGCCGCTCCAGGTTTTTGTCGCTGTTATAGCTCAGCTGGTAGAGCGCATCCTTGGTAAGGATGAGGTCCCGAGTTCAAATCTCGGTAACAGCTCAAGTATTTTTTGAGGATAGGAGGAGACCGCCTTGGCGGTAGCCTTTTTGTAGTTGACATCAAGTTCATAATCAATAAAATAGCTAAAAAACTATGGCAAAAGAGACATTTGTGCGCACTAAACCGCACGTAAACATTGGTACTATCGGTCATGTTGACCACGGTAAGACAACTCTGACAGCAGCTATCACCAAGGTACTTGCTGAAAAGGTATCAGGTAACTCTGACAAGATCAAGTCATTCGACCAGATCGATAACGCTCCTGAAGAGAAGGAACGTGGTATAACCATCAACACTGCTCACGTTGAGTACGAGACCGAAAACCGTCACTACGCTCACGTTGACTGCCCGGGTCATGCTGACTATGTAAAGAACATGGTTACCGGTGCTGCTCAGATGGACGGTGCTATCGTTGTAGTTGCCGCTACAGACGGTCCGATGCCTCAGACCCGTGAACATATCCTTCTGGCCCGCCAGGTGAACGTTCCCCGTCTGGTCATCTTCCTGAACAAGTGCGATTCTCCCGATGTTGACGGTGAAATGATTGACCTCGTTGAAATGGAAATGCGCGAACTTCTCGATGCATATGAATTCGACGGTGACAATACTCCTATCATCCGCGGTTCTGCTCTTGGTGCTCTGAACGGTGTTCCCGAATGGGAAGACAAGGTTATGGAGCTCATGGCTGCCGTTGACGAATGGGTACCCCTGCCTCCCCGTGCCGTTGACCAGCCCTTCCTGATGCCTGTTGAGGACGTCTTCTCAATCACCGGCCGTGGTACAGTTGCTACCGGTCGTATTGAGACTGGTGTTGTCAAGGTTGGTGACAAGGTTGAAATCCTTGGCCTTGGTGAAGAGAAGGAAACAACCGTTACCGGTGTTGAAATGTTCCGCAAGCTCCTTGATCAGGGTGAAGCCGGTGATAACGTAGGTCTGCTGCTCCGTGGTATTGAAAAGACTGAGATCAAGCGCGGTATGGTTCTCTGCCATCCGGGTCAGATCAAGCCTCACACCACATTCAAGGCTTCTATCTACGTTCTGACACAGAAGGAAGGTGGCCGTCACACTTCATTCCGTAACAAGTATCGTCCTCAGTTCTACATCCGTACAATGGACTGCACCGGTGAAATCACTCTGCCGGAAGGAACTGAAATGGTAATGCCTGGTGATAACGTTGAAATCACCGTAGCTCTTATCTATCCTGTTGCCATCAACGTTGGTCTTCGTTTCGCTATCCGCGAAGGTGGCCGCACCGTTGGTTCAGGTCAGATCACAGCTATCATCGACTGATAAATTTCAAACCTGTCCTGTGTAAAGCAGGACAGGTTCTTAGGGGTGTAGTTCAATGGCATAACAGCGGGCTCCAAAACCGTCAATGTGGGTTCGATTCCTGCCACCCCTGCAAAGAAAAAAACGACTACATGTTCAAGAATTTCATTTCAAACTGTAAGGAATCTTACAA
>JAGHSY010000050.1 GCA_018065615.1 Candidatus Colenecus caballi
AGTCCTACACCGACACCCCACATTGCACCGAACTTCATGTTTGCTATCCTTGCTGCACCGCCGCCATGATGACCTGCCAGATTGCTTCCGAATACAAAAATCTCATTTTCTTCAAGTACATCTATCCTGTCCGATGCGATATTCGGCTTTTCAGTTCTGTTTCTGCTCATGATTCTTCAAAATATAGACAAGTTTATCATATCCGTTATCCTTCTTGATGTTGCCTCGTGTGATGTGTTGGGATATTCCTTTGTGTCCTTTGGTGATGATGCGCCCATTGGCTTCAAGCTGCCCCCATAATCCTTCGCCTAACGTTTATGGGGTCAAAATAAAAAAGTTTTCGGGGGTCAACCCAACTTCGTCTCAAGGGGTCACACGAGAGCGATTTTTCCATTATTCGTCGTAATCATTCTTTTCTTGAATAATTGCTTGAAAAGCTGCGGACTTTTTTCCGCTGTTTTGCCGGGCGGTATGTCAGGCGCCGGCAATGGAAATGGAGTCAATCCTGAGTCTGAAGGTGGCGGCAGGTGCATGGACCGTCACTTCATCACCGGGCTTCTTTCCAAGCAGGGCCTGCCCCATAGGCGATTTCAGTGATATCTTGCCGGACTTGAGGTCCATCTCATGAGGGCTGACAATGGTGTATGTCATTTTTTGGTTGGTGTCCAGATTGGTCAGGCATACCTTACTTAAGAGGGTGACCTTGTCACCTGGCAATATGCCTGGATCAATGACACGTGAAAACTTGAGCACATTCTGCAGGAATTTAATCCTGCCTATCATCTTGGACTGCGCACGGCGTGCTGCGTGATATTCATAGTTTTCGCTCAGGTCACCCTGAGCGCGGGCTTCGGAAATGGCGTCCTTGATTTTCGGAAACTCGACATTGATAAGATTGTCAAGTTCAGCCGCAATCTCGTCGTATCGTTCCTGTGAAAGGTATTCCATTATTTCCTGAAAGTCATGAATATTACATTCTGTCCGTACATGTAGTTGTAATTCAGCTCCTGACACATGGAGTTGACAATCTGCAGGGACAGGTCGAACTGGTCATCGCCCTCAAGCATTGCCTGGCCGGCTGACTTTTCGAACTTGCGTATGGGGTTGAACGGCTGGCCGGCGTCCTTGACCGTTACCTTGATGTCATTTTCGTCATCAATTATGAACAGGTCATAGAAATAGCCGTCACCTTTCTGTGCGTTGTTTTCCTGTATGTTGAACATGAGCTCCTCGCAGCAAAGGTTCAGACCCATGCCAAGTTTGGGCTCCAGATTCCTTTCCTCGACGAATGCGGCAAGTCCGTTCAGGGCATTGTCGCGTCCTTCATTGGTGTAAGGGATTGAGATGTAAAGGGTGCCTTCCGTACTCAGACTTGGTATGAGGAAGTACGGCGAATAGTCAGGGTGCTTGTGCTTGCGTGTGTATGCGGAAAGCAGCGCTTCGGCTATCGCAATAAGGAATCCGGCCAGAGGGATGGATGCCAGCATGGTATCGGGCTTAATGCTACCCCAGATGAATACTGCCAGAATGATGCTGACGAACATTCCAGTGAAGGAAATGACGGCAACCCTAATGCGTCCCACAGCCATGCTGAAATATGATTTGATGCAGACCACGCAGAACGGCAGCAGGAAAAGGGCAATCAGTCTCATGTCACGGATGGCGTCGGGGATTGTGCTTGTGGGATCCATGCCGAACAGCTTGAGCGTGATTCCCGGAAAAATCATGATAAGCACAATGAACGCACCAATTCCCAATCCGGTAATTTTCAGACAGCGGTTCAGCAGAGCCTTAAGTCCGATGGTGTCCCTGCACCCGGCAAGCATGCTGCCCATGGTGACAATGACATTGCCGCCCAGACAGTCCATGAACAGAAGACCCACAGAGAACAGCTGGTAGCCCACGCTCCATACGTACAGGCCGTCAGTGCCCTGTCTGTCAAGGACAATGGAGTTCAGGACGAACAGCATGAGACAGGATACCATGAAAGGCATGCAGTAGGAAACGCCGTTTTCAATGTTCTTGAAGAACATGGACCTGCCTTCCTTGTTGAGGGCAAGACGGAATGTGTAGCGGCATTTTCCGCTGGCCATATATGGAATGAATGCTATTACGGGAAGTATGTAGGACACAATTGTGGCATAGGCCTGACCTTCAATGCCCATGCCCATGAATTTCATGAGAACTACATCGAGAATAAGGTCAACGCAGCAGGCTACCGATGCCCAGAGAGTGATGATCATCGGCTTTCCATCGACATTGAGAATGCTTGAACATGAGGCGTAGATGGCCATCGGAATAAGACCGTAGAAGAATGCGCGCAGGTACGACTCCAGATATGGTGCAAGCGTTGCGTCGGAACAGAGCAGGCCTACCAGCGGTTTGAGGAACATCAGTGCTGCTACAGATGCTATGAGAGCGAATAAGGCCGATGAGACCAGCGATATGGTCAGTACTTTGTCTGCCTTTTCGAATTCCTGATTCCCAATGTGGCGTGAGGCTAAGATGCCGGCGCCGCCGGTCAGCAGGAGCTGGACTCCATGGACAAGATTTTCAACCGGCAGACACAGATCCAGGGCGGAAAAGGCATCGGCACAGACAAAATTGCCCACAAGGATCATGTCAATGATAGACGTGACCTGTTCAATTATCATGAGCAGGATTGATGATGCAAAGTAGTTGCGGAAACCGCGTGAAATTATGAATGTGTTTCTGTTTTCCATTGTCCGGGGTAGGGCCTTGGCAGACCGTTTTCATCTATGTCAATATATTTTTCTTCAACGTCCTCTTCAATTCCGGCCTCATTCTCCATTCTGATAAGAAGGTCACAGAACAGCAGGCTCATTTCCTTCCAGTCATCGGACTTGAAAGTGGACAGCCTGTCGGCAAGCTTTTGTATTACACTGATAATGAATGACGCAATGTTGTCAATGGTGGGGTAGCCCTCATAACTGGGAATGCATGACCATATAAGCAGGGCTGTCATTTTTCGGGCAAATTCAAGCTTGCGGCCTTCCAGTCCTATGTGGATATCCTTTATGCCGGTATTGTATTCATCTGCAAACTGTTCAAGGCACTTGTCCAGTGGAATGCCGCTGTCTGCAAGAGAGTCAAGGACAGATTTGCGTCTGATGAAATCCGGGTCAGAAGGCTGGGGACCATCACCTTCAACCGTGAAATGCCCTGTTGTCCAGTTCTGAGCTGAAAAGGCTACAGCCGGACAGCATGGGTCAAGAGCATATTCAAGACGTCCGGGCATCCTGCTGATGACGCGCGGGTATGTCCTGCAGACAGAAGGCATGGCATCTTTGCCGTGTCTGATCTGGAGGTCACACATGTTGTTCCTGAAAAAGCTGCAGTCGCCTTCGTTCCCGCTTCTGAACAGGCACCGGCCTCTTTCACGGGTGACAAATTCTCTGATACTGTTTCCTTTGCCGTCAATGTCCTGCCATTCACTTTTGGTACTGAACTGGTCTGTTTCCCAATTGAAGAAGAATATTCTGAAATACCGGCAGCATATCATCGGACATTTGTCCGCAAGACATCGGAAACTGTCATAAAAGGGGTATTTTATATGCAACACGTTACAAACGGAGAAAAATCAATAAAGTGTGAACAAAAATAGTACATTTGCGGTAGAAATAAGGTGTAATTATGAAGAAACAATCTTTTGCAATAAGGTTAAGCCGCAAGATTCTGCTTATCACATCCGTAATTTTCGTGGTTGCTGTCCTCGTAGTGGGTGCCATAGGCATCAAGGTGTCACGCGATTCTTCACTTGACTATGCAAAAGAGTTGCTGAGCCATGCTGTAAACGAGGTTGAGACACCTTTGAAGCAGACTGAGAAACTGGCGGCAGAAGTGGCACGTTTTGTTGAAGAGCTTCATAACAACAATGCGGAACTGGACACTTTGAGCATGTTCAGGCTCCTTGAGAAGTCTGTGGCCGATGCTCCGGACCTTTTGGGAATAGGCATTTTCTATGAGCCTTACTGCTATACCAAGGATTCCCGCTTTGCAGGCATATACCTGTATAATGATTCGGAAAAAGATGAATTCTATCACGAATGGGATTCCGATGAGTCATACGCCGAGGACGGCTGGAATTACTTTGAACTGGACTGGTATTCGAATGCACGTGAATCCGGTGAATCCAAGTGGATATCGCCTTTCATGGATTACATGGATGAAGGTGATTCCATCCTGACGACAACATTCTCATGCCCGCTCCGTGACAGTGAAGGCAATATATTTGCAGTCTGTTCGGCAGACGTTTCCCTTGACTGGGTAAAGGACAGACTTGACCAGCTCAAGCCTTATCCGCGTTCAAGCATTGTCGTGGCCGATGCCGACCTGCGTTACATCTGCAATCCCATTGCTGATGATGTAACAGACGGCTCACTCAATGACACACCTTTCCTGAAGGACGTTCCGGTTGCAATTGATGTCAACAATGCCGACGAACTCATTTCCATGATGGATAAGGACGGCAGCATTAAAGTATCCGCAAAGGGAAATGTGGCATTCTGCGTATTCGGCACTCTTTCCAACGGTTGGGTGCTTGGAGTCAACAGCCTTTATGCCGATGCGTTCAAGGGCATTTTCACAATGCTTGTCATTCTTGCAGCCATGACAGTTATAGGACTTCTTGTGCTGTTCTTCTCAAGCCGCAGGATCATTCACAGGGAGTCCAGCCCCATATCGGACTTTGCCTTGGCGGCTTCAAAGATTACCGGCGGACGTTTTGACGTCCCTATCAAGGAGACCGGAACGCAGGATGAGCTTGAGGATCTGGGTGAGGCCCTGCGCTACATGCAGCAGTCCGTGACAGATTATATTGAGAAACTGGAGACCACCATGTCAGAGAAACGCCGTCTGGAGAGTGAACTTGACGTGGCGCGTAACATCCAGATGCAGATGCTGAGCAAGCAGTTCCCGCACATGGAGCATGCAGGCGTTTATGCAAGCTGCACCCCTGCGCGTGAGGTTGGCGGTGACCTGTATGACTTTGTGATATCCGGTGACAGCATTTATTTCGTGCTTGGAGACGTGTCCGGCAAGGGCGTTCCCGCAGCATTGCTCATGGCCATTACCATTGCCGCATTCCGTGCCATAGGAAAGAAGGGACATGACATTGCCGAGATTGCATCGCGCGTCAACAACACATTCTGCCGCAGCAATGATGACCTTATGTTCGTGACTCTTGTGGTGGGCAAACTGAATCTGGAAACGGGTCATGTGACGTTCTGCAATGCCGGACACAACCCCATGGTCCTTATTGACGACAACGGCGGCGCCAGCTTCATAAAGTGCAAGCCTAATCTGGCATGCGGCGTGCTTGAGGGTTTCAAGTATGAGGAGGAATACTTTGAAATGAAACCCGGCTACCGCCTGCTTGTATATTCCGACGGCATTACTGAGGCCGAAGACACGGTCAAGAACCAGTATGGTGAGCCCCGTCTTCTGGAGTGGGCTTCAAATTGCAGTTCCACCTGCTCGGACAAGGAGGCTGTGAACAGTCTTGCAGAGTCAGTGCAGGAATTCGTTGCAGGTGCCGAGCCCAATGACGACCGTACAATACTCTCCCTGTCATTTCCAAACAGCAGAGACTGACATTCTGCTGTTCGGGACCATGGGAAACATTGGTCCCGCGGTGGAACGGTCGCTGGCTGCACACGCGTACAGCGTGCGGCTGGTGGACTTTGCGCAGAACACGCTGCGTGACGAGCCCGGCTACAGACGCGAACTGAACAGGTCCGTTGCGCAGTTCAATCCCCGCATGATAATCCCCATTGGCAACCAGATTGCGTTGGCCCGTCTCAAACCGTCATTGCCACAGATTGTTCCTGTTGCCGACGCTGCGGTTATTGAACTTCTTGACAGCAAAGTCCGATGCAGTGCTCTGGCCGGCGGACTTGGAATACGTCAGCCACGCATGTTTGCATCGGCCTTGGAGGTGGACAGGTTCCCGGTCATTTTCAAACGTGACCGTTCGTTCGGCGGGTCGGGGGTGTTGCGTCCCCGTTCGCGTGAGGCCCTTCAGCGGCTGGTTGAGCATGAACCGCAGATTCCATATCTGATAGAAGAACTGATTGAGGGTACCGATTACAGTGTCGATGCGGTCCGATGCGGTGATTTCTTCCAGGCCGCCTGCTACCGCTCATTGTCAAACCGCGGTCAGGGACCTTCAACCATGCGTGAACCGGCAGTCCGTGAAGACCTGTGCAGGACAGCCAGGAAGATTCTGGACCATGTAGGTTATCAGGGGGTGTGCGGGCTGGATTTCCGCGTGTCGGATGACGGAACGGCATATTTCCTTGAGTGCAACCCCCGTTTTACCGGCGGCATTGAGACCCAGATTGCCGCAGGTTTTGACATACCGTACCTGTTGATTGAAAAATTCATTAATTTTGGACAAATTCCTAACACAGACCCGATATGAAAAAACTGCTTCTTTCAGCGGCCGTCCTTCTGGCCACAGTTACGTTGGTTGCGCAGAACCCGTATATGCCGCTTTGGGAATATATTCCTGACGGCGAACCCTACGTCTTTGAAGATCCGGACTGTCCCGGCAAGTACCGCGTGTACGTCTATGGCAGCCACGACATAGAGATATCGGCCTACTGCGGCCGCGACCAGGTTGTGTGGTCCGCACCCGTCGATGACCTGACCGCATGGCGCTATGACGGCGTCATTTTCAAGTCCGATGTCAACGCAAAGGGCAATTCCCTGCTGCGCTCCGATATTCTGTACGCCCCTGACGTGGCAGTCCGCGACGGCAAGTATTACCTGTACCCGAACAACCAGGCCGGCGGCCGCCAGAGCATGATGTGTGTCAGCGACCGTCCTGACGGACCATTCACCGTTTACAACTGGAGCACATCGAACCCGCGTCAGACCGACGGCATTCTTGGCTTTGACCCGGCGGTGTTTGTCGATGATGACGGCCGTGTATATGGCTACTGGGGCTTTGAGGAATGCAACGGCGCAGAGCTGGACCCCGTCAACATGGCAAGTGTCAAGGCCGGCACCCAGATTATCAGGAATATGGTCAGCGACTACAAGCATGAGGGCATATTCCGTTTCTTTGAGGCATCGTCCATGCGCAAGATAGGCGGCAAGTACGTCTTTGTCTATTCACGCTATACCGCTGACGGTGAGGACGGACTGCCCGCATCGAACAACACTCTGGCATACGCCTACAGTGACAATCCGCTTGGTCCGTTCACATACGGCGGTACCATTGTCGATGCCCGCCAGCCCGATGTCGATGCTCAGGGCAATGCCGTTGCCACAGCCAACCGCTATGGCAACACCCACGGCAGCATTATTGAAATTGACGGCCAGTGGTACGTGTTCTATCACCGCCAGACCGGTACGGACCAGTTCTCCCGCCAGGCCATGGTGGCTCCCATCACTGTCAAGGTGACAAAGGACAAGGTTGAAATTTCACGCGCCGAGGTCACATCGGAAGGCTTCCAGCTTTCCGGCCTCAACCCGCTGAACCGCATTGAAGCCGGCTGGGCTTGCTGGTTCAAGCACCCCACAACGCCGGTTGAGGATTATCCAAACTTCAAATACAGCGGTTCATACATCAAGGCCACACGCCTTGAAGACGGCACCACCAAGGGCGCATACAGCCTGAAGGGCAACCTGTGCCCCCTTACAAATAACACAGCCGGAAGCATTGTGGGCTGGAAATATCTGAACTTTGACAAGCTGAAGAAGGCAAAAAGTCCGAAAATTACTCTGCACATAGGCAATGTCAATGCTAAAGGTTCCATTCATATTCTTGTCGGCGCTCCCACTGAAGAACAGGGCGGCAGGCATCTGGTGACATTCAGCCTTGGTTCCACAGACATTCAGGACGGTTTCTATACTATCCCACTGAACAACTTCAAGGGCATAAAGGGCAAGAAGGGCCTGTACATGCAGTTCGCATCGGACACGAAGGACGTTTCAATCTGCGACCTTTATGACTTCCAGTTCACTACAGACTGATCAACAGGGACTGTCCCCGTTGCGCAGGGACTGTCCCCGTTGTACATTATTCGTTCTGGCGCTGTTGGCGTGTGCCCTGCCGCATGCCCAGCGGTTGGATTATGCCACTACGCCGCAGGACTCGGCATTTGCGGTGAGGGTGCTGGGTTCGCTGGAACCGGAACAGTCAACGGCGCAGAACATGCTCCTGGCGGGCAATATGCTGCTGGGTCAGCCGTATGTGGCCGGAACACTGGATGAACTGGAGCGTGAGACAACCTGCCTGTATCTGACGCGCACTGACTGCATCCTGTTCGTTGAGACGTGCCTTAATCTGGCACGCACGGCACGCTGCTGGGGGAATTTCCTTGACTTTGCGCTAATGGTGCAGCATTCACGCTACCGCCACGGCCAGCCATCGGACTACATGGAGCGGCTCCACTACACCACGGAGTGGATACGGCACAATGAGGCGCGCGGCATACTGAAGGATGTGACGCTGGAATGCGGCGGCAGAGTGTACGGACACCCAATCAATTATATGAGCTCCCACCCCGGTTCGTACCCGAAAATGGACGGATCAGTCATGCAGATTGAAGCGGACCTGAACAGCATTCCGTTCACATACATACCAAAGTCCGATGTGGCCAAGGCCAGTTTGAAGCCGGGTGACATAATATGCTTTGTCACGTCCATAGAAGGTCTTGACATTCAGCATGTGGCCCTGTATGTCGGTGACGGCAGGTTCATGCATGCATCCACTGCGCGGAAAATGGTGACCATTGATGAACGGACGGTGAGCGAATACTGCTATGCCGGCAGGACCATTGCCGGAATCAAGGTTGTGCGTGCCACTGACACGTTCGTACCTGGTGATAAAGTGAAGTATGATGACAAGTATTTCACTGTCCGGCCCATTCCAGACCATATATTCAGTCTGATGCAGGGCCGTTCGTACAAGCCGGACTGCACGCTTGGCCGTGACGCCCTGCGCTATCTGACTGTGCTGCACAGGAATGCCAGCGGTGAGACGCGCATCGGCGAAATGGTTGTCAGTGCGGACATTGCATGGGACGTGCTGGACATTTTCAGAAATCTGTATGCGCAGTCATATCCAATTGAAAAGATGCGTCTGGTGGATTACTACAATGCCGATGATGACCTGTCCATGGCGGACAACAATTCATCGGCCTTCAACTGGAGGAAAATTGCGGGCTCTTCCAGTCTGTCAAAACACAGTCTTGGCGTTGCCATTGACATAAACCCGCTGTACAACCCGCATGTGAAAAACGGCGGCGCCGACAATCGCGGCGATTCGCCATATGTGATAAGGAAGGGTGACGCCTGCCACCGCCTGTTCCTGGAAAAGGGCTTCAGCTGGGGCGGCTCCTGGAAGTCAAGCAAGGATTACCAGCATTTTGAAAAATGATATGAAAATCCGGACATACATAATTGTACTGGCATTCATCGGACTTGCATCATGCCGTAGCACGCGTCTGATTGAAGGATCCGAGGGCGTTCCGGTGGATCTGGGCCTGTCTGTCATGTGGTCGGACCGCAATTACGGCGCATGGACGGACAAGGGTGAAGGGATTGAACTCTGTTGGGCCGATTCAGCATTGTCCGGCAGGAAACTGAGACGTGACAGGCGTGTGGCGCGTCCTTGGGGCAAGGGCTGGAAAACGCCTACCGGTGAACAGCTGGACGAACTGATGGAACAGTGCACGTGGACATGGCATGATGAAGTGCCCAAAGGCTACATGGTGACCGGCAGCACGGGTAATTCCATTTTCCTGCCCATGGTCGAACACGGGTACTGGTCCCTGGCTCCAGACAAAGACCACAGGCCGTATATTTCCTATATGTATTTCAATCCGTCATATCCGGCCATGAGCTATGCCGAACAGACGGTGGCACGCCATATCAGACCGGTGCTTGCAAAACGCGGAAAGAGAAAATGATTCAGATGCCGGATGACATGTCAAGCCATTCGACCTGACCGCCCCACAGTTCCAGAAACTTCATGAAACCGTCATGGCTCACAACCACGCTGGCGGTGTTTTCGCAGGGGTGGAAACTGATTTTGGGGACATTCCGCAAATCACTGTCAATGAAGTACTTCACGCGGTGCCCGTCATCGAACAGTTCCTTGGGATTGGGATTGTCTGGCCTTATGTCATTTATCAGTCCGAAGGCCGATACCGAACCGGGGTGAAGCCCCAGACAGCGCATCATGCGCTCTTGGGATGCGAATGAGAGCTTGCCCTGACGGACCATGTGCTCCAGTCCGTGAATGTCAAGATCCTTGTGGCATTCCATGCTGACCAGATAGTGGCGGTTGCCCTTGTGGTTGCGGAAAAAAAGGTTCTTGCAGTGCGTGGCGTCATGAATGTCCTTCCAGTACGCAAGGCATTCATCAATTGACGACAGCTCAGGGTGTGTGTAAAGTTCATATCCGATGCCGTTCTCTGTCAGGAAATCCAGCACCTTCTTTCTCAGTGATTCTCGTTCAGCCTGTTCCATAGCGGTGCAAAGATAGCAATTTTTGCACAATGGGGACGGTCCTTGCACAACAGGGACAGTCCTAGGGTGTTAAGTTAACTTTAATCTTTTTTCTCGGTTTTTGCCGACAATTCCATCCAATTATTCTTA
>JAGHSY010000114.1 GCA_018065615.1 Candidatus Colenecus caballi
GCCGACAACCCTGAATCAAAAACCAAGATCCAGGTGGTAACAAAATTCGAGACGGATGAGGCTACCTTCACAGACGGAACCCTCCGCATCAAGCGCTTCGACGGCTACACTCTCGAATGGGCACAGTTCATAAAAGAAAACCGCAAAACCCGCAACACAGCTTACGACATAGTCATAGGCCCCATAGCCAACGACGACGTCAAAACCCAGTTCGCCAGACACCTGCTGGGAGAAATAACCCTCGAAGAACTGATGGAAAGCCTCAAATGGAAGCGATGCACTTACCAATATTGCTTCATCAGCGAAGAATCCATCAAAAGACTCAAAGCAACAGGCACAGTATGAAATACAATAAAAACCAAATAGGACGGATACTTCTCCAACGTCTGGTTGAAGGCACGGGCTGTGATATGCAAGTAGCTATACGATTCTTCTACAATTCCGACTTCTACGCTTCACTGCCCGCAGAGCCCATCGAAGGCGACATAGATACAATGTTTAACAACCTGCTCCAGGAATACCAATCCGGAGCAAGATAACCCCTTGCGCAACCCGCGAGTCCCTCGCGTGACGCGCAAACCGGAAAACCGAACAACCACTCGTCATGGAGCCATAGAGGACAAAACGCAGGTTCCGTCACGGCCCAACAAGCCCGTGCAAAAGCTCTTGACGAGTACCGCAAATACCAAGTCCGCACCCTCACCCCCGTTGAGCTGGGCCTACATAGCCCCGCTCGAAGCCGAGGCAAAGAAAGCAAAAGAAAAATAAGGAAAGAACAAGAGTAACCCAGGTAACGAAGTAACACGCAATGGTTCTACCAACTCTATCCAAACGCAATACCAACCTTGCCCCTGGCTGGGGGCGAAATGCAAAGCCCGCTGTTTTGCATTCCTTGGAGCCACCACAAAGCCATTATTGACAAAGTAGGTAGCAACACAGACAAAGGCTTTGGCTTAAAACTCACTAATTGCAAATTCAAATAACAAAAATTCAATAAAAACATGGTAAAATCAAAGTATGCATTGATTGCGGCTGTTGCGGCTGTGCTGACAGTCAGCAGTTGCACATCGTACAAGGATATTGTCTATTTTCAGGACATTGATGATGTCCAGTTGGGACAGCTTACGTCCGAATTCGAGGCTGTAATCAAGAAGGATGACCGCCTGACCATTGTTGTCAGCGGACCGGACAAGACCGTCACCGCACCCTACAACCTGACACTTTCTGAAATGACCGTCACCGGTGGCTACAGCAGCAACCCCGAACAGTCCACACTTTCCTATCTGGTAGATGTCAACGGAGACATAGAGTTCCCAATTCTGGGCAAGATTCATGTCGAGGGCATGACCCGCAGCCAGCTGGTCCATTACCTGACAAAAGAGATTGGCAAGGACGTGCAGAACCCCATTGTCTATGTGACCTTCAAGAACTACAAGATTACGGTTCTGGGCGAGGTCCGCAGTCCCGGAACCTTTACCATTGATTCCGAGAAGATAAACATTCTGCAGGCACTTGGCAGGGCAGGGGACCTTAATCTGACCGCCGAACGTGACGGCATACTGCTTATACGTGAGGTTGACGGCGTACAGACCCACTACAAGATTGACCTCAAGGACGCACACCTGCTTGATTCGCCCTATTTCTACCTGCAGCAGAACGATGTCATTGTGGTGCCGCCAAGTCCCACCCGTGTAAAGACCGCAACCACAGCAACAGGCATCTGGAGCGTAGTCCTGTCATCAATAACCACAACAATTGCACTTATTGCAGCATTCGCAAATAAATAAATCATGGCAAACGAAAACAACAATCAGAACCTTAACAGCCAGCAGGACGGTCTGCAGCTGCGTGACATACTGGACCTTGTATGGCGCCTGCGCTACTGGGTAATCATTTCAGCCTTTGTGGCAGTGGTCTTTGGATTCTGCTATTCACGCATGCAGAACCCCGTATATCAGCGTTCCACCACCATAATGCTAAACAATGAAAGTTCAAGCGGCGGCGAACTGTCAGCCATTGCAGAACTTATGGGCGGCGGTACCAAGAAACGCATTGACAATGAAATGTTCATACTCAAATCAACGTCAATGATGCAGAAGGTGGTCGAAGAACTTGACCTCAACACCCGCTACTACCACTATACCATGCCCATTGCAGACCGTCTGAACTTTATGCGCAAGCTGCTGGCCCGCAAGCGCATAGAGTACTACAAGGACAACCCATACACGCTGGTTTTTGCAGTAGATTCACTCTATCCGGTTGAAATGCAGCCCACGTCATTCAGCATAGATTTCCGTAACAGCAAGTCACAGACCTACACTGTAAAGTCGGTATATATGAACGGAAAGAAGCAGAAACTTGAGCATAAAAGCTATGAATACGGCCAGACAGTTGCACTGCCGGGCTGCACTTTCACGGTGAGCATTGATGACAGCACAGAAATGCGCAACCTTGACCGCTACCAGTGTGTATGGTCATCGCCCTATATCTGCGCCAAGGGCTTTGCCGGCAAATTGAAGACTGAAATCCAGTCACCCATCAAGACCCGCCAGAGCGATGTGCTTATGGTCACACTTGAGGACACCAAGCCTGCACGTGCCGATGACATCCTTAACACCCTTGTCATCAAGGCCAATACCGAAGCCCGTGATTACGGCAACCGCACCACCGTGAGCACCATTGAATTCATTGACCAGCGCCTGCTTTCAATATCAAGTGACCTTGCCGATGCCGAAAAGGACTACAAGAAGTACCAGAAATCAAACGTAGTGGTGGACCTTACCACCCAGAGCCAGGCATCAATTGCCAGCGACCGCCAGAACCAGGAACAGCTTGATGAGGTCAATCTGCAGCTGCAGCTGCTTGACATGGTGACTGAATACATGAATGCCGATGAACCGGGCCGTTACAGCGTCATTCCCGCCAACATAGGCGTGTCCGATGCCGGCCTTAACAGCATAATAACCAGCTACAATACCATGGTGGCCGAACGCAACCGCATGGTGGCCAATTCAAGTGAAAACAACCCGCGTGTAGTGAGTCTGAACACCCAGCTTGCAGACCAGAAACACAGCATTGAGATATCAATTTCCAATCTGGTCAAGATGTACAAGATACGCCAGCGCGAACTGGAGCGCACCCTGCGCCAGGGCAAGAGCCAGCTGGCCAACATACCTGAACAGCAGTTTGAAATGCAGCAGCTGAACCGCCGCCTTGAGGTCATTGAGCCACTGTACCTTATGCTGCAGCAGAAACGTGAGGAGGCCCAGATACAGATGTACAGCCAGATGGACAATTTCCGCGTAATTGAAATGTCCAACGGCAGCACAAAACCAATCAGTCCTAATTCAAGACAGATTTATTTGCTGTCATTCCTGCTTGGATGCTGCATACCTATTGGCGTTGTCTGGGCACGCATGCAGCTGCGCACCACGGTTGAGACCAAGAAGGATGTCACAGACCGTATATCCGATGCCAACGTGCTTGCCGTGCTGCCGCATGCCCTTGAAGAAAACGGTTCTCTTATAAAGCGCAACGGCCGTGACGCGCTGTCAGAATCATTCCGTAACCTGCGCACCAACCTGCTGTACCTGAACGGAGTCAAGGTTATACAGGTGTCATCGTCCATCTTGGGCGAGGGCAAGAGCTTTGTGGCATCGAACCTGGCACTGTCAATTGCCCATCTGGACAAGCGCGTGCTGATTATAGGAATGGACATACGCAAGCCGCGTCTGGGACAGATATTCCAGGCCACCAATGTCAACACCAACAATACCGTTGTAGGTTATCTTATCAACAAGTGTGATGATTTGGATAAACTGGTCCATCATACGGAAGAAAGCCATCACCTTGACGTGATATTTGCCGGTCCTGTTCCGCCAAACCCCACAGAACTGCTGTCACAGGGCCGTGAGGCTGACATCATCAACTATTTCCGTGACAAGTATGACTACATTGTCATTGACTCGGCACCCATGATGCCGGTATCGGACTCGTTCATCATAAATGAATATGTCGATGCCACAATCTATACGGTCCGTGCCAACAAGACTCCGCTTGCCATGCTCAATGACATTGATGAGGTCATACACTCAACGACCCGTCCCGTCAAGCGTGTAAGCCTTGTTCTGAATGACCTTGACGGCACATCGTCCAAGTACCGTTACGGCTACGGCTAGGGTTACGGCTATGGTTACGGCTATGGTTACGGCTACGGCTATGGTGATGAAGGCCATCAGACCTCATCGGCCAAGAACAAGACCATGTCAAAACTGCATCATCTGCCCAATTTCCTGACCCGCAGGAAAAAGAACAGCGTAAACGATGGCACTCATTCAAACATCTGACATACACAACCACCTGCTGCCGGGAGTCGATGACGGTTTCCGGCATGCAGCTGATTCATTGCAGGCCATAGAGCGCATGGCCGCCGCCGGTGTCAGTGAGCTGGTATTCACCCCCCACATGAACCCCGATGTCTATCCGGACGTAACCGAAGTCCGTCACCGGGAGGTCTATGAGGAGTTCCGCCGGCAGATACCCGCCGGCCTGAGCCTTACCACCCACCTTGCAGCAGAATACATGGTGGTGAAGGGTTTCGAGGAGCGCGCCGCCAGCCGTGCCGATGAACTGCACGTATTCCCGGACCGTTCCATCCTGGTTGAAATGTCCTACTACTACCGCAGCCAGAACCTTGAGCAGACCCTGTTCGAACTGAACATGGCGGGCCTGAAGCCCATACTGGCGCACCCCGAGCGTTACCTGTACATGGCAGACTGCCTGGGTGACTTTGACAAGATAGTGGGCATGGGCTGCCGCCTGCAGATGAACCTGATGTCCCTTACCGGCACTTACGGAAAGGAGTCAATTAAGATACTGGACCATCTGCTCAGTCACGGCATGTACAGTTTCATGGCAACTGATCTGCATTCGCTGGGGCAGCTGGACAGGATTCTGGACTTCAAGCCGGGGTTCTTCCTGAAGCGGAAACTCAGGAAGTGTTTTGAGCTGTAAGAACTACGTTGTAACAGAACGTGGGCAAATACATAGATAAAGGTAATGACGGATATGAAATAGGTGGAGAAAAGGCCATCTACAACCCATACGCTGTGATGCGTGCCCTCAAGCGCGGGTCGTTTGAGAGCTATTGGGCGAGCACAAACACCTTCGAGAGCCTGCGCCAATACATCACAATGAATTTTGACGGTCTCAAGGACGATGTCGTCAGTCTGCTCAGCGATGTGCCGGTGAAGGTGAACTCCCTGCGCTTCAGCAATGATATGCATCGCGTAGAATGTAAGGACGATGTGCTCACGCTCCTCTGCCATATTGCTGGAACTCAAGTGGAACCAGAGTGCCGATGCCGCCATCGCCCAAATTAAGCGGCAGGAAT
>JAGHSY010000079.1 GCA_018065615.1 Candidatus Colenecus caballi
ATTCATTCTTCACGGCGCCGGCTGGGGGCACGGTGCCGGCCTGTGCCAGATTGGCGCAGCCGTCATGGGGGCAAAAGGCTACAGCTACAAGGAAATCCTGCAGCACTACTACCCGGGAACAAAACTTGGCCGTTTCTACTGATCAGCTGCACAACGGGGACAGTCCCTGCCAAGCAATTATCCTTTCAGCCTCGGCTAGCGTTTCCGGCTTGCCGGCATCAACCCAGTCTTGGCAGTCTGAAAGAACTGATCTGAGTTGCAGGCTGGCGGCATTGTCCACGTAGAAGTCTGTGATTGAGAACTTTGCCGCCGGGACTTGCTCAAGTTTGGGCAGTAGCGAACGTGACAGGACATGTATTCCCTGAAATGCGCATGGAGCATACAGACTTTTGTCAAAGCCGGCAAACGGCGAACGCACCTGCCCCGTCTTCTCATTGCTCCATCCGCGAAGCATCCCTTCCGCGTCAAAATACAGATATCTTGATGTAGTCCGATGCGCCACCAGCAGCGTGGCATCGGCCTTGCTCTGAACATGTCCCTGATAGAGCGCACGCAGGTCCGTCATGGAAAATATGTCCACATTATGCACCAGAACCGGATCCTGATTGTCAAACAGGCGGAACGCCTTGCGGATGCCGCCGCCCGTGTCAAGCAGCAGGTCCGATTCATCACTCAGGCGTATGTCCAGCCCGAAATTGCCGTTCTCTTCAAGAAAGGCCCGGACCTTGGGCGCAAAATGGTGTATGTTGATGACAAAACGGTCAAAGCCGGCAGCAGAAAGACGGCGCAGCTGGTGTTCCAACATGGTCTTTCCGGCCACCTGGACCAGTGCTTTTGGGCGGTCCGATGTCAGTTCGCCCAAACGTGTGCCAAGACCTGCCGCAAGAATCAGCGCGTTCATAATTCCTTACATATATTCTGTTCGCGGTGTTCAAGAACCACACGGATTCTGTCACCGAATCTGTCCTTCAGATACGCAGCCGTATGTTCGGCACAGTACAGCGAGCGGTGCTGGCCGCCGGTACAGCCAAAGCAGACCATCAGGCTGGTGAATCCGCGTTTCAGATATTTTTCAACAGCCGGGCCTGTCAGCCCGTACACATTCTCAAGGAATGTCTGCACCTCGCCCCTGTCCTCAAGGAACTTTATCACAGGAGCATCGGCCCCGGTAATCCGCTTGTACTCATCGTACTTGCCGGGGTTGTGCATGCTGCGGCAGTCGAACACGAATCCGCCGCCGTTGCCGCTGGTATCCTGCGGTATGCCCTTGCGGTAAGAGAAACTCATGACGCGTACTGTCAGACGGTCATCGGACCGGACAGGCTGCGGCATGAACTGCGGCATTTCCACCAGTCTGGACAGCAGTACCGTCAGATACGGGTAGTCCGATGCGCCGACGTCAAGGAGCGTACGCAGGTTGGCCATGGCCGCCGGTATGCTCTGCAGGAAATGTGCCTTGTGTTCAAAGTAGCCGCGGTAGCCGTATGCGCCCAGCACCTGCAGCGTGCGGAACAGCACAAAGTGCATCAGACTCTTTCTGAAGGCCGATGCATCCACCTGGCGGTAGCGTTTCAGCGACTCCAGATACACGTCAATAAGGTGCTGCTTGAGCTCGTCGGGATAAGCGGCACGGGCCTGCCACAGGAATGACGCCACATCGTACTGAATGGGGCCGCGGCGTCCGCCCTGGAAGTCTATGAACCAGGGCTGTCCGTCCTTAACCATGACATTGCGGGCCTGGAAGTCGCGGTACATGAAAGTGTCATACGGGGCATCGGCCAGAAGGATGTCTGCAAAACGCTCAAAGTCGTCTTCCAGGCGGGCCTCATGGAACTCCAGTCCGGTGGCTTTCAGGAAACAGTACTTGAAATAGTTCAGGTCCCACAGTATGCTGCGGCGGTCAAATGACTCCACGGGGAAACACACCTTGAAGTCAAAGCCCTGTCCGCCCTTGAACTGCAGGTCAGGAAGAAGAGTCATGACCTTTTCCAGAAGCCCGGTATTGTCCAGGTGGGCGAACAGCGATTCGTCTCCCAGATCCTGCTGCAGATAGCACATGCCGTCATCCGAGACAGCAAGGAGTTCAGGAACAGGCAGGCCGGCAACATGGAGATGACGGTCTATGGCAAAGAACGCCGCATTCTCATCGGCATTCGTGCCCTCCACTCCAACCAGCGATACGGAATCGGACTCCATGCGGTAATACACACGGTTGGATCCGGCCGCAGTCAGCGGTCTTACACATTGCGGTTCCTTACCGGCAACCTTCAAAAACAGTCTGCCCAGTTCCTCGTTCATAGTAAAATCTGCACAACAGGGACGGTCCTTGCCTGGCAGGGACAGTCCCCATTGCACGGTTAAAGGGTTACCTCAATGCTCTTCAGGTCCTTGTCAAGTGAAGAACCGCCGTACAGGATCTGATAGCGGCCGGGTCTGAATGCAAGTTCGTCAATCTTCTCGTCATAGAAGCTGAAGGCGTCCTTTCCAAGACTGACCTTGACCGTTGCGGTCTGGCCGGCAGCAATGTTCTGGCGCTTGAATCCGGCCAGAGACTTGATTGGAGCTGCAGGATCATCAAGAGCCTTCACGTAAACCTGAATGACTTCATCACCGTCAACTGAACCTGTGTTGGTGACGGGAACGGTCAGTGTCATTGAAGCCGGCTTGCCTGCAACCTTGCCCTCACCATAGCTGAAGCTGGTGTAGCTCAGACCGTAGCCGAATGCGTACAGAGGCTCGCCCTTGAAGTAACGGTATGTGCGGTTCTGCATTGAGTAGTCCTGGAAATCGGGCAGCTGTTCAGTCGAAGCGTAGAATGTGACAGGCAGACGACCGCCCGGGTTGTAGTCACCGAACAGCACGTCAGCAACAGCCTTGCCGCATGCCTGACCGCCGTACCATGCCTGCACAAGTGCATCGTACCTGTTTTCAACATTACCGAATCCGATGGCGCTGCCGGACACGTTTACCAGAACGACCGGCTTTCCTGTAGCGTCAAGTTCTGCAAGCAGCTGCTGCTGGATTTCCGGCAGTTCAATGGTTGAACGGTCGTGACCTTCGCCTTCAATGTCACTTGAAATGCCGCTGACCATCACAATGACATCGGCCTTGGCAATCTTGCTGACAACCTTGCTGAAGTCAACCGGACCGCGGCTGTAGATGTCAAATGAGAACGATGCGGAACGGGCCTCGGGCTGGCTCAGCTCAATGTCAATGTTGTAGGTCTTGCCGGCCTCGACCTTGAATGTGGTTGCAGCCATGCCGCGTCCGAAACCGCCAAAACCACCGAATCCGCCAAAGCCGCCGCGTCCGCCGGCCTGTTCTGAGATGGTCTCACCGTTCAGCTTGAAGATGTACTTGCCGCTTCCGCGAACCGAATAGATCATGTCACCGGTATAGTCCGATGTAAAACTGCCGCTGTAGCGTGCGCTGAATCCGGTCAGGTTCAGACCGGGCTCCCATGCGCAGTCCTCATGTGCAAGGGCGGGTGAAGTGGTGTTCAGGTTCACCTTTTCATTATAGTCAGCCTTGGCTACGACATTGCCGCTGTAGTCAAGTGTGTTGTAATATTCGGCATGCAGGCCCTTGCCGCCGTTCAGCATGGGAACATAATGTGTGGTCAGGAATGCCTCATTCAGGTCGCAGCCCTTCTCGTAAATGATATTGGCGCCGGGAGCAGCCTTACGAATGGCACCCAGAATGGTCTGCGTGTTCTCCTTTGACGGGTAGCCGTTATAGTTGCCAAGAATCACGCGTGCGTCATCGGCATTCGGGCCCACAACTGCAATGGTCATGTCCTTTTTGAGAGGAAGAACGCTGTTCTCATTCTTGAGCAGCACAATTGCCTCATGTGCGGCCTTGTCAGCCAGAGCGGTATGTTCGGGGCTGCTCAGAGTCTCAAGTCCAAGGTCTGCCCATGGCAGCATGTCTTCAGGATCGAACATGCCAAGCTCGAAACGTGACTTGAGTATGCGGCGTACGTTCACGTCAATGTCGGCCTCGGAAATCAGCCCCTGCTCAATGGCGCCGACCAGCGCCTGATAGCTTGTGCCGCATTCCACGTCAGTGCCTGAAAGGACGGCGTCAACTGAAGCCTCGGCAGCGTTGGCATGCGTGCCGTGCTGGTTTTTGTTGAAGAAGTCGCCAATGGCACCGCAGTCCGATACCACCAGACCGCTGAATCCCCATTTCTGGCGCAGGATGTCATCAAGCAGGAAATTGCTGGCGCAGCAGGGGTCGCCGTCATAACGGTGGTATGCGCACATGACTTCCTGAACGTTGCCGTCCTTTACGAGTGAACGGAATGCGGGCAGATAAGTTTCCCAAAGGTCGCGGTCCGATACTTTGACATCGAACTGGTGGCGCAGAGGCTCCGGTCCGCTGTGAACGGCAAAGTGCTTGGCGCATGAATGGAGCTTGTAATACTTCTTGTCATTGCCCTGCATGCCCTTTACGGTCTGGGTTCCCATGACGGAGTTCAGATATGGATCCTCACCGGGAGTCTCCTGACCGCGGCCCCAGCGCGGGTCACGGAAAATGTTCACGTTGGGGCACCAGAATGAAAGTCCCTGATGCCAGATGCTGCCGTTGGGACGGGTCACGCCCAGTTCATGGTGGTCCGTGGTGTTCCATACGGCACGGGCCTCATCGGACACTGCCGTATATATTTCATACTGCTGCGCATCATCAAAAGTAGCGCCCAGGGCAATTACCTGCGGGAATACGGTCACATCATCATAACATATTCCATGGCAGGCTTCATTCCACCAGTTGTAGGCGGGAATGTCAAGACGGTCCACAGAAACGGAGCCGTTCATCATAAGTCCGATTTTCTCTTCCGGGGTCAGAAGTGAAAGCAGGTTCTCAACCCTCCTGTCAACGGACAGTTTGGGGTTCTGATAGGGATACTCATACTTGCTGCCGCAGCCGGAAAGCAGCAGGGCGCCGCCAAGGACGCACAGGGATAATGTCAGTTTACGCATATTGTCATTAGTGAATCAGTTGTTTGTCAAAGATTTCCCAAAGATAGGAATTTGCAACGGTTTTGCAACGCAGATTCAGACATTTGAAATCAAAAAAACAGTGACCTTTGACGATATGAAAATCAGAAAAATCAGAATCCGCCTGTCAAAGGCATGGGCAAAAGTCACTTTCGCCACAGCATCACTGCTGCTGTCTGTCATTTCCCATGCCCAGCAGAGAAGTGACACCGTCAGGAGCCGTCTTCCGGAACCGGAGCCAATTGCCTTAAGAAGTGACAGCATAAAGCCCCAGCCCATAGATACAGCCAAGTTAAAAGACGTCGGTATCATCTCCGTTGACAAAGCGTTGGCAGGACGACCTGTCATGTACGGCGCGTACATGATCATTTATGATAAATACGAACCTCTGCCCGGTTCCACGACCATTGATGAGACCCTCCAGGGCACCGACGGCAACCATTACTTCAACAAACGCAGATAATGAACTGCACAACGGGGACGGACCTTGCACAACAGGGACAGTCCCCGTTGCGCACTGGTCACTTCATCCTTTCCAGAGTCTCCTGACCGGCACCGGTACCCTTGTACTTGCTGCGGGCTGCATTAAAGGTGTAACGCAATGTGCAGGTCAGTTTCTGGGTATCCATAATGTTGTTCTGGTCATGGATATGGCCACCAAAATCGGCATGTATGAACGTGTTGGCCGTGCGTGTCAGATCCTTGCCGTCAATACGCAGGACAAGCGACCGGTCAGGCAGGAAAGTCTTCTGTATTGAAGCGTTCAGACAGAAGTAATTCACTGTCAGCCACATGTTCTGGGTATATGCCTTGCTGTGGAATTCTCCGTCAACAGAAGCCTGAAATCCTAACGGTAGCGTGAACGTGTTGAAAGCCTGGATGACCCACATCGGCTTGTTGCTGAAATCAAGTTCCCTGCCCGGATAGTCAATCTTGAACCACTGGTTCTGGAAACCGACAAGATAATTCATTGTCCATATGCCGATTGTTGGAGCGGCATTCACATAACATGCCAGAGTACGGATTGGCTTTTCCTTATTCTGAAGGTCAACCATGACAACACCGTCATTGTTATAAAGGTAAGACCACTGTACTATCGGATTGTCCGTGCGTGAATACTGGGTAATGAAGGTGAACACGTTCCAGCGTGCGCTCAGTCCAAGTTCATGCTGTGTCATACTCTGCAGTTTTGAGTTGCCGCGCTGCCATACATAACGGCTGTTGTATCGGACTGCATCACTCAGATTGCTGAAACCTGGACGCTGTGTCTTGGCATTGTAGCTGAGAGAAGCCTGAACGGGGCCTATCACACCGGCCAGAGCGACTGTCGGGAAGAGATTGTCATATGTAATTGAAGTGTCTCTAACACCAGCAAGGTCATCATAGTTATAGCCCACATGCTCGTAACGGAGTCCTACGCTCATCTGCGCACGGCCAAACAGGACACGTCCGTACTGCGCAAAGAAGCCCAGATTGTTCTCCTTCACTTCCGATGATGATGAAGCCATGATGTTGGTGGTGTATTCATCGCTGTGGCGGGCAAAGGTCTGTTCGGTTCCCGCTTCCAACATACCGCCTGCAACAGGATATCCAAGAACCAGCTTGTAAGCCAGCAGATTGCTGCTGTTCTTTGAGTCAGTCCTTACAACAGCATCCTCAACCATACCCTTTTCAAAGGTTTCGGCCTTGTTGCCGGAGTTCGATGCATACCAGTCCGCATTCAGATCGATTGACATCTTGCCGACCACGCCGTTGTAATATGCGTTGATTCCTGTCGATACGGGATTGCCGTCCTCACGGTCAGTGCCTATTGTGCTCAACGTGTCTGCCAGCAGTCCGTCCTTGTAGAACTTTTCAGTCATACGCTGGTCTGTACGGGCTCTGTAGTCCGATGAACGGTCAATGCGGAAACCGACAGAATGGATGTCATTGATCTGCCAGTTGATACCGCCGTTCGCATTCCAGCCACGGTAGTCCATGTCATTGTAAAGGGCCGCATCCTGTACATATCCGGGAGTGCCGAATGTCTGCTGGATGAATGTGGCGTCCTGCCTGTTATGATAGGTGAAGAAAGTGCCGCCGGCAAAGAAGTCAAGACCGTTTACACGGTAGTTCATATTCAATGTCGTGGTCGGGTCATTGAATGACTTGTAGCGCAATGACTGCTCGTCCTTGGCCACCGCATTGAAACTGAATCCGTCACCCTGATGCTTTACGGTCTTGATGCGGACGACAGCGGTCACTGACGCGTCATACTGGGCTCCCGGATTGTTTATAACCTCAACACTCAGAATTTCATTGCTCAGCAGGCGGTCCAGTTCCGCAGCGTCACGCATAAGACGGCCATTGATGTAGACAACCGGCTTGCCCTTGCCAAGCACCTCAAGACCATCCTGGCCCCTGATCATGCCCGGCACATTCTCAAGCACGTCCTTGGCGCTTCCGCGTGTTTCCAGGACAGTACCCTGAATGGAAGTCTCAAGACCTTGTGGAGTCAGCTGCGTCTTTGGACGCGTAGCCTTGATCTCCACCTCTGCCAGCTGCTGTGATTCCGGTTTCAGGACAACTGTCATGTTCTCTGCAACAGGCAGATTCAGATATGCAGTCTCATACCCGATTGACGATATGCGCAGGATGCCCTGAGTCACATTGGTCGGAATCTCAAACAATCCGTCCATATCAGACACCGTGCCTTGTACAAAAGTGGAATCATTTGTAAGAAGAACGACTGTGGCATACGGCATTGACTCATTTGAAGAATCAACTACCTTACCTTTGAAATCAGGATTAGTCCCTTTGGCCTGACCGGCCACTGCAGCCATCACGGTTGCCAAAAACAGAATTGACCTTTTCATATATATTTCCAATACGCTAATTAGACGTAGGACAAATTCACTCGTTACACTTTCAAATCAAAAAAAACCTTAACTTCGCACAATATGAGCAAAGGACGAACATCATGGGCTTGGGTGCCCACACTCTATTTCGCTGAAGGTCTGCCTTATGTGCTGATAGTGACCGTTTCAGCCATCATGTTCAAGCAGCTTGGAACAAGCAATGCCGATGTCGCGCTGTACACCAGCTGGCTGTATCTGCCATGGGTAATCAAACCTATCTGGAGTCCTTTTGTGGACCTTGCAAAAACAAAGCGCTGGTGGCTGCTGCTCACACAGCTCATTCTTGGAGCAGGACTGGCAGGAATTGCCCTGACTCTTCATGCCGGCAATTTCTTCAAATGGTCACTGGCAATCATGTGGCTTCTGGCATTCAGTTCTGCTACTCATGACATTTCCATTGACGGCTTCTACCTGCTGGGGCTGGATGAGGGCGAACAGTCTCTGTTTGTAGGCATCCGCAACACGGCATACCGCATTGCCATGATAGCAGGTCAGGGCGGTCTGCTCATTCTGGTCGGCTACTTTCAGAACCGTTTCGGAGACGTGACCAGTGCATGGAGCCTGGGGTTCCTGATAGCGGGAGGACTGATGATCCTGCTCTTCCTTTACCACTCATCCATACTGCCACACCCGGTTGCAGACTGCACTATTGCCGTCTCAGGCAAGAACATATTGAAGGAATTCGGACGCACATTCGTTTCATATTTCTCCAAGCCCGATATTCTCACAGCAGTTCTGTTCATCCTGCTGTTCAGATTCCCGGAAGCACAGATAGGCAAGATAGCCCCGCTATTTCTGGTTGACTCAATTGAAAACGGCGGTCTGGGGCTGACAACCGCCCAGATAGGTTTTGCGCAGGGGACCCTTGGTGTCATCGGACTTCTTCTTGGCGGAATCCTTGGAGGAATAACCCTGTCACGCCACGGACTGAAGAAATGTATCTGGTGGATGGTCGGAGCCATCTCTCTGCCTGACCTTGTATATGTATATCTGAGCTGGATGCCTACGCAGAACATAGCTGTTGTAAGTTCCTGCATATTCATTGAGCAGTTGGGGTACGGATTCGGCTTTACCGCCTTCACCCTGTTCCTCATGTACGTTGCACGCGGCGAGCATCAGACTTCACATTATGCCATAAGCACCGGAATCATGGCACTGGGCATGATGTTGCCCGGCATGATATCGGGCAGGCTTCAGGAAATGATGGGATACAGATGGTTCTTTGTATGGATCATTGCCTGCTGCGCCATAACATGCCTTGTATCGGCACTCATAAAATACGAACCTGAATTCGGAAAGAAGCAATAACATGAAACTGACTGTTGACAGCGGATCGACCAAGACCGACTGGGGTTTCTTTGACACCCCTGACAATTTGAAGACATACGGCACACAGGGCATCAACCCGTGCCATCAGAGTGAAGTTGAAATACGTTCAATCATTGACAGCGAACTGGTCACAAAGGCAACAGGCACAGACTTCGGTACCATTACAGAAGTGCACTATTACGGTGCCGGCTGCGCGACAGCTGAAATATGTTCGCAGATGGCAGGTATTCTTGCCGCATTCTTTCCCAATGCAGCCATCAGCGTTGAAAGTGACATGCTGGGCGCCGCCCGTGCATTGTGCGGAAACTCCGAAGGTGTGGCATGCGTCCTGGGAACAGGTTCGAACTCATGTCTTTACAACGGCAGGGAGATAGTTGATCAGGTACCTTCATTAGGCTATATTCTTGGCGATGAAGGAAGCAGTGCAGCCCTTGGCCGCCGTCTCATAAGCGACTGCCTGAAACGCCAGCTGCCTGAAAGCGTATGCCGCGAGTTCCTTTCCAAGTATGGTCTGGACAAGGACACAATAATTGAAAATGTGTACCGCAAGCCCATGGCAAACCGCTACATAGCCGGTTTCGCCCCATTCCTGTATGAAAAGCGTTCAATCTCCGAAGTCCACAAGATAATAATCCAGTGCTTCTCTGAATTCTTCACCAGAAACGTCATCAACTATCACCGCCCCTGGCTGCCTGTTCATTTTGTGGGTTCTCTTGCCGACAATTTTGCGGCCGAACTTGCCGAAACGGCCGATTCACTTGGAATGACAATAGGAAAGATAGTAGCCAGCCCGCTTGAAGGACTTGTGCAGTATCACAAGTAAACTGCAGTTGAAACAACATATTTCAGGGCATCATTCACTGATGTCTCAGTTTCTGCATTCCCCGAAAGGACAGTAAGAATGTCATCCGTTATTCCTGTGCCCATCAGCTTGAACACTGCCTCCTTCCTTGTCCACAGTTCAATGAATGCCCTTTCCCTGCAGTCCGATGCCTCCACCATGCGTATCTCGTCCTCATTCATGGTCCTGTGCAGCAGCGCATCATCGGCCTTGCGGAATGACTCCACGTCAATCCCCACCGGGCTGTCGCTGACGGCCACAGCAATGGCGTGCTGACAATGGCTTATGCTGAAATGAATTTCAGGGTGTCCTGCAATTGAAGGCTTTCCGTATTCGTTGTAGGTGAACCCGAATTCCGTCAATCCCGTCAGTTCAGACAGCATGAGATATGATTTCAGGCAGGCAAACCGTCCGAACACGAATTTGAATTTCAAGGCCTGCTCACGACGCTGGTCGCTGACAAGAGGCAGCATTCGGTTCACCTCCTGCTCCGTACACAGTGACATGTCATCGAATACGGAAACCCTCATCACTGTTCAGGATTTGGTGTTCGGGAAATATTTCTTCCTGACAGGGTCGCAGGTCAGGCCCACACCAAGCTTGCGGAAAATCTTGCGGTCCACTTCACTCAGCAGGACGGTCGAATGCACCTGGCAGCCGCGCAGTTCAGGCAGCATGTCCAGTGCCCGGCGGCAGTTGCTGTCCTGCGGACTCAGCATTGAAAGCGCCACCAGGACCTCATCGGTATGAAGTCTTGGGTTATTGCCGTGCAGATATGACACCTTTGTCTTCTGGATAGGTTCAATCATGTTCTGCGGAATGAGCTTCACATCATGGTCTATTCCGGCCAGATACTTGATGGCATTCAGTATAAGCGCGGCGCTGGGTCCCAAAAGTGCAGTGGTCTTTGACGTGATTATTGTACCGTCACACATCTCCATGGCTGCTGCCGGAACGCCTGTGGCTTCCTGACGTTCCTTGGCGGCAACTGTGCATCGGCGTGAAGCCGTCGTTATGCCTGCCTTGTTCATGAGCATGGCAATTTTCCCGACTTCAGTCTCATTGGTCTTGCCGCTTGCCATGTCACCAAGAGCAGTATAATAACGTCTGATGATTTCATCCTTGGCGGCCTTGCGGCAGACCTCCTCATCACTCATGCAGAAGCCGGCCATGTTGACACCCATGTCTGTCGGTGACTTGTACGGATTGTCTCCATAAATGCCGCGGAACAGGGCATCCAGAACCGGGAAAATCTCCACGTCACGGTTATAGTTGACGGCAGTCTTTCCGTATGCCTCAAGATGGAACGGGTCTATCATATTGACATCATCAAGATCCGCTGTAGCGGCCTCATAGGCTATGTTTACCGGATGGTTCAAAGGCAGGTTCCAGATGGGGAACGTCTCGAACTTTGCATATCCGGCCTTGACTCCATGCCTGTGCTCCTGATAGAGCTGGCTCAGACAGACAGCCATCTTGCCGCTGCCGGGACCTGGAGCGGTGACGACAACCAGAGGACGTGATGTCTCAACGTAATCGTTAAGTCCGAAACCCTGATCGGAATCTATAAGCGCCACATTGTTGGGATAGCCGTCAATGGTATAATGCACATAAGTCCGGATTCCCAGACGGGTAAGACGCTCACGGAAGGCATCGGCACTGGCCTGACGGTTATAGTGTGTTATGACTACCGATCCCACCAGAAGGCCACGGGTCTGGAACTCCTCACGGAGACGGAGCACGTCCATGTCATAAGTGATTCCAAGGTCGCTGCGTACCTTGTTCTTTTCAATGTCAAGGGCGCTTATTACAATGACAATCTCCGCATAGTCACTGAGCTGCATGAGCATGCGCAGTTTGCTGTCAGGCTGGAAACCAGGCAGGACACGGCTTGCGTGATGGTCATCGAAGAGTTTTCCTCCGAACTCAAGATAAAGCTTGTCTCCGAACTGCGCAATGCGCTGTTTGATGTGTTCGGACTGTATCTGAAGATACTTTTCGTTGTCAAATCCGTATATCATAACGGACTGCAAATATATCGAATTTGACACAATATACAATACGCGCATAAGGTCAGTTTTCCACTTTTTTGCTATTTTTGCAGACACATCAGGACGATGTTCAATTTCATGCTATCCAGACTGACCTCCATATGCAGAAAGACCGTACTGGCATTTCTGACAGTTATCTTTCCGGTGTTGCCAGCCCGTGCTGATTCAGGCAGCGTGGACTCCCTCATGAATTTTGCCGGCAACATACACCAGTTCAACACAATATATCCTCAGGAAAAGGTCTTTCTGCAATTTGACAACACATCATATTACACAGGTGAAGTAATCTGGTTCAAGGCATTTGTTGTCAGTGCCTCCACTCTTGAAAGGGCACAGAGCAAAGTGCTTTATGTGGATCTCATTTCACCCAACGGCATCCTGTTAAAGCAGGAGAAGCTGAAGATTGTTGCCGGTCAGGCCGACGGCTCGTTCTCTCTGCTTGACGGTTCCACAACCCAGGCCAGAGACAAGCGCGGCGTTGTAGGGTACCCCAGCGGATTTTATGAAGTCAGGGCATACACCAACTACATGCAGAACTTCAGTCCGGAAAGCATTTTCTCACGCGTCTTTGCCGTGTATGAGAAGCCGCAGGAGGAAGGCCATTATTACGACTCGAACCCCGTTATCACGCTCAGAAAGTTTGAGACCGATGAAGTCCGTCCCGCCACTGAGAAACTCAGGAACATCAACGCATCGTTCCATCCGGAGGGAGGCCATCTCATCATTGGCAAACCCTGCCGTGTGGCATTCAAGGTCACTGACGGTTCCGGATTCGGAGTCGGAGCCTCATGTTCCGTTGAAGGCACCGGCCTTACAGCAGGCACAGTCCATGACGGAATGGGAAGTTTCACCATAACGCCTCAGGACAGGCGCAACCAGGTAGTTATAACCGTTGGTGAGAATTCACGTTCATTCGCTCTGCCCGATGCCGAACCTTCAGGCTGTGCGCTGAAAGTCTGTCCGTCAGGGCGCGACAGCCTTTCCATTGTGCTGGACTGCACACCAGGCCTGTCAGGAATGACATTGGGACTCACAGTCACCTGCCGCGGGGAGCTCATGGATTTCTGCACCATTGAGACCGGCCGGTCCGCCATCAGCAAGACCATCTCCATGAGCGGCGTACCGGAAGGCGTCTGCCGCATTCACATATTTGACAGTGAAGGCAACATTTACGCAAGCCGGTCAGTCTATCACCGCAGTCTCTCAGTCAGGAAACCTGTTCTTGAGGTCACCCCGGACAAGAATCATTATGCCCCATTTGAAAAGATCAGCATGAAACTTGAGCTTAAAGACGGAGAATCCAATCCGTTCCGGGACCGTTTCTGCCTGTCTGTGCGCGACATTCGCGGACAAGGCAACCGTTTTGCCGATGACCTGCGCACATCCATGCTGCTCTCATCGGACCTGAAGGGCTTGATTGAGAATCCCGCATGGTACTTTGATTCCGATGATTCCGACAGGGAATCCGCCCTTGACCTGCTCATGATGATCCAGGGATGGGAAAGGTATGACTGGGAAACCATGACCGGCCGGAAAAAGTTCACTGAGACACACCGTCAGGAGGAGAGCCTCACACTGAACGGATGGATTCTGAATCCGTCTGGCAAAAAGACCATGGGAAACGTTGAAGTCCTGGGGGCCGTCATGCCGCAGGACAAGACCTTGTCCGAAACATACATCTACACGACAGACTCATCGGGCTATTTCGGATTTGACATCGGGGTTGACTTCTATGACAAGGCGCGGGTCACCATTGACACACGCGTACCAAGAGAACGTCTGGTGGGCACAAGCGCCAGAATCAGGTTTGACCGCTCCATGATACCGGCAATACGTGCATACCTTCCCGGCGAGACGCAGTTCAACAGCCTTCAGGGAGGCAGGACTGGCAAGAGTGCAGGCAGCACTGAAGATGACGGACTTGCCACCGTGATCAACATGGACACAGGCTACCTGCTTCCAGACGTTGACATTGATGAAGAGCGCATGTACCTTGATTACTTCACATTCAACGCCTTTGATGTCGTGAAGGACGTGGAGGCCGATCTTGACAAGGGCGAATATTCGACAGACCTCATGGGATATCTGCTTGAGAAAGGCTATCAGGTCCTGTCCGATGAAGACGGCAGCATTGCCAGCATCAACGGCTTCGAGCCTTTCTTCTATGTCCACAACCAGACAAAATACCAGTATCAGGGCATATTTGAAAATCCAAGCTCCATAGACTCGAAAGACATAAAGAGCATAATCGTCTATGAGCACCCCATGTACCTGATGAACATTATCAGGGTGTGTCCACTGTTCCAGAAATATCTCACCAAGACATTACAGGACCTGACAGGAGACGAATCCCTCTACAACAGGATGCTGCTTGTTGACATCCTTGTCAAGGAGGACACGGAACTGAGCACGCGCAAGGAACTGCGCAAGATAAACAAACGCATAACGACAGTGGACGGATTCTCCAGACCTTACGAGTTCTATTCTCCACAATACCCTGACGGTGCCGTTTTCGGAGAAGTTGACTACAGACGGACTTTATACTGGAATCCAAATGTCGTGACCGACAGCATAGGGCAAGCCACTGTCGAGTTCTACAACAATTCAATAACCGACCATTTCAACGTATCGGCTGCGGGGCTGACATCCAGCGGCATACCATACGTCTTTGACAGCAACTACTGATTATGAAACGCATTTTAGCCATTTTATATACATGTCTTCTGCTTTCTTCCGGAATGTACGCCAGAAACGATGCGTATGACGCTCTCATGAAGTTTGCAGGAAACATACACCAGTTCAACTCCATATTCCCGCAGGAAAAAGTATTTCTGCAGTTTGACAACACATCATACTACACAGGTGAGACCATCTGGTTCAAAGCGTTCGTAGTCAGTGCCTCAACGCTGGAAAGGGCACAGAGCAAAGTACTGTACGTTGACCTGATTTCCCCTGACGGAGTGCTGCTCAAACAGCAGAAACTCAAGATTGTTGCCGGACAGGCCGACGGTTCCCTGCCCCTTCTTGACGGCAGCACCCAACAGGCCAGGAATCTGCGTGGCGTGATAGGTTATCCCAGCGGTTTCTATGAAGTCAGGGCTTACACCAATTTCATGCAGAATTTCTCTGAAGAGGCAATATTCTCACGTGTGTTCGCCGTTTACGAAAAGCCCAAAGAGGAAGGCGGCTATTATGATGAAAGCCCCAACATCATCTACAAGAAGAACACCGGCATCCAGCAGAAACGCCCGGAAACGCCAAAACAGAAGAACATAAACGTCACATTCCACCCTGAAGGCGGGCACCTCATTCTTGACCAGCCCTGTCAGGTAGCATTCAAGGTAACCGGAGAAAACGGTCTTGGAATTGATGCGGAAGGAATTCTCAATGACGGGGAAATGACATTCGGCACTGTCCACAACGGCATGGGTTCATTCACCTTCACCCCGACAAAGCGGCACAACAGCGTGGAATTCACCGTGGGCGGCAGCTCCCGGCTGTTCGATCTGCCCGGCGCTGAAACTGACGGCTGTGCCATTCAGCTCCAGTCCGTCACCCCTGACAGCATTGATATAACTCTCCGGCCCACGTTGAGTTTCAAGGGCAGGACCCTGGGACTGACACTCACCTGCCGCGGAGAGCTCATGGACTTTTCAGCCATAGACATAGAGCATGCCGAAATCTCTCACCACATCGGACTTGGCAGCATGCCTGAAGGCGTTTTCAGACTGACCCTGTTTGATGAGCGCGGACTTGTGCTGGCAACCCGTTCGTTCTATCATTCCAAGGCCGATGTTTCCGCTCCGACCATTGGAATTTCCACTGACAAGGATGCTTACGGTCCATTTGAAAAGGTCACCATAAGTTTCCAGCTTACTGACGGCAACGGCGTTCCTTTCCGTGACCGTTTCTGTCTTGGAGTCAAGGACACACGCGGATATGACAACATATTCCGTGACGACCTGAGAACAAACCTGCTTCTTTCATCAGATCTGAAAGGACTTATTGAGAATCCTTCATTCTATTTCAACAACAGCAATCCGGACCGCATCCGGGCTCTTGACCTGCTCTGTCTTGTCCAGGGCTGGGAGCGCTACGACTGGCAGCTTATGGCTGGAGTAAGCGAATTTCAGGAAAAGCACCGTCTGGAGCAGGGGCTCACCCTGAACGGCTGGGTACTTGATCCGTCAGGCAAGGAACCTCTTGGCGGCGTTGAAGTCAATGCCGCACTCATGCCGCGGGACAGGACGCAGACCGAAACATACGCCTACAGCACTGACGAATCAGGCTATTTCGGTTTTGACATCGGAGTTGACTTTTACGACCGTGCACGGTTCACAATCAGTGCCACCACACAGAAGGACCGCCTGCTGGGTTCACCTGCCAGACTGCTGTTTGAACGTTCCATAACCCCTGCTATCCGCGCATACATGCCGGGAGAAACCGTTTTCAACGGCAACAGCGTCATAAGGTCCAGAAAAAAGGACATCAGGCCCGACGCAGCCGCAGATAACGAATATCCGGTAGTCATCTCCGTCGATGACGGATTCCTGCTGCCCGATGTCGAAATTGACGAGCACCGCAAATACATTGACTACTACACATTCCAGGCTTACAACGTAATGGAGGACGTGGAACTGGATCTGGACAAGGCAGAATATACGACTGACGTGCTTGGCTATCTCATAGACAAAGGCTATCAGGTGCTGTCCACCATGGACCAGTACGGAAACGACTCCATTGAATCGATAAACGGATTCGAACCGTTCTTCTACGTCCACAACAACACAAAATACAGGAACACAGGCATATACTCCGAACCCACAAAGATTGACACCCGTGACATCAAGAGCATCATGGTATATGACAGAGCCATGTACAAGAAGGAGGCATGGATGCTTGCCCCCCTTTTCATGGACTACATTGCATCGACCGTCAGCAGTCTGGTCGGCAGCCCCGATGAATATGACCGCGTCATTATGGTGGACATACAGCTCAAGGAGGACGAAGCGTTGAGCACACGCAAGGACCTGTACAAGATCAACCGCCGCATCACAACCGTTGACGGTTATTCATCCCCATACATGTTCTATTCCCCTGAATACCCGACCGGCCCGATTATGGGCGATGTCGATTACCGCCGTACGCTTTATTGGAATCCGAATGTGGTCACAGACAGTGACGGCAAAGCCAGTGTGGAATTCTACAACAGTTCCATAACCAGCCACTTCAACGTCCAGGCCGCCGGAATCACTGCATCGGGACTGCCATATACAGCCGATGAGGACTTCTGACTCTCAGATTTCACTTTTTTGGTCCGATTCCTATTTTTATAATAAGAAATAGCTATCTTTGCGCCCGCTAAGCGCAGCATTGCGTCTTGGCAGTGATTACAACATATTGTCTAACGTTATCTTAGTTTCAAATTTTAACTAAAATGGAAGAATTGAAGAATGTAGCTCCCCTGCAGGATTTTGACTGGGATGCATTTGAAAACGGAAATGCCAATGCCGGCATGACCAAGGAACAGCTTGAGCAGGCTTATGACAGCACCCTGAACAAGGTCGCTGACAACGAAGTCGTAATGGGCACCGTAACAGCCATCAACAAGCGTGAAGTTATCGTCAACATCGGTTACAAGTCAGACGGTATCATCCCCGTCAGCGAATTCCGCTACAACCCAGAACTCAAAGTCGGTGACGTAGTTGAGGTTTACATTGAGAACACAGAAAACAAGAAGGGACAGCTGCTTCTTTCACATAAGAGAGCACGTGAATCACGTTCATGGGATCGCGTAAACGAGGCTCTGGATTCACAGGAAATTGTAAAGGGTTACATCAAGTTCCGCACAAAGGGTGGTATGATTGTCGACGTATTCGGCATCGAAGCCTTCCTTCCCGGTTCACAGATCGATGTCAAGCCCATCCGTGACTATGACGTATTCGTTGGCAAGACCATGGAATTCAAGGTCATCAAGATCAACCAGGAATACCGCAACGTAGTCGTATCACACAAGGCTCTCATTGAAGAGGAACTTGAACAGCAGAAGAAGGAAATCATCAGCAAGCTCGAAAAGGGTCAGGTACTTGAAGGTACCGTCAAGAACATCACCTCTTACGGTGTATTCATCGACCTGGGCGGTGTTGACGGTCTCATCCATATCACAGACCTCAGCTGGGGCCGCGTAAGCGATCCTAAGGAAATCGTTGAACTTGACCAGAAGATCAACGTCGTTATCCTTGACTTTGATGACGAAAAGAAGCGTATCGCCCTCGGTCTGAAGCAGCTCACTCCGCACCCATGGGATTCTCTCGATTCAGAACTCAAGGTCGGTGACGTTGTCAAGGGTAAGGTTGTCGTCATGGCTGACTACGGTGCATTCATCGAAATCGCTCCCGGTGTTGAAGGTCTCATCCACGTATCAGAAATGTCATGGAGCCAGCACCTGCGTTCAGCTCAGGACTTCATCAAGGTTGGAGATGAAGTTGAAGCTGTCATCCTGACACTTGACCGTAACGAAAGAAAGATGTCTCTGGGTATCAAGCAGCTCAAGCAGGATCCATGGGAGAACATCGAAGACAAGTACCCCGTCGGTTCAAAGCACACTGCAACCGTACGCAACTTCACCAACTTCGGTATCTTTGTAGAGATTGAAGAAGGTGTTGACGGTCTTATCCATATCAGCGACCTGAGCTGGACCAAGAAGGTAAAGCATCCGTCAGAATTCACAACAATCGGTGCTGCCATCGATGTACAGGTTCTTGAAATAGACAAGGAGAACCGTCGTCTCAGCCTTGGTCACAAGCAGCTGGAAGAGAATCCTTGGGACAACTATGAAGCTGTTTACACCGTTGATTCAATCCACGAAGGCAAGATCACAGAAATGATGGACAAGGGCGCAGTCATCTCTCTGGCAGAGGGTGTTGAAGGCTTCGCTACTCCAAAGCACCTTGTCAAGGAAGACGGTTCACAGGCTCAGCAGGGTGAGACTCTGCAGTTCAAGGTCATTGAATTCAACAAGGATTCAAAGCGCATCATCCTGTCACACAGCCGTATCTTTGAAGATATTGCCAAGGCTGAAGCCCGTGCTGAAAAGAAGGCAGCCCGCAAGGCAACTCCCAAGAAGGAAGAAGAAAAGCCGCTTATCCAGAACCAGGCAGCTTCCACCACTCTTGGTGACATTGACGCTCTTGCAGCCCTGAAGGAGCAGCTTGAAAATGGCAAATAAGTGATTCACTATCACATTATTTAATAAAAGGACCGCATCTCGCGGTCCTTTTTTTTGTACTTTTGATGCGGTCTTATGGAAAAGTTCAGCGTCACCATTCTGGGCTGTGGTTCAGCCACTCCAAGCCCCAAGCACTACACATCATCCCAGGTTGTCGAAATGCGCGGCAAACTGTTCATGATAGATTGCGGTGAAGGAACACAGATCCAGCTAAGACGCTCACGCGTGGCATTTGCACGGATCAACCATATATTCATTTCACATCTTCACGGAGACCACTGTTTCGGACTTCTTGGAATGATTTCGTCATTCGCCCTGCTGGGACGCACTTCACCTCTTTATATACATGCGCCTCAGGAACTGTGGACAATACTGGAGCCCGAGCTTGCATTCTACTGCAAGGACATCGAATTCAATGTGGAATTCCAGGGATTTGCCCCCAGTGCTGTCAGTGTCATTTATGAAGACCGCTCGTTGACAGTATCCACCATTCCCTTGAAGCACCGTGTTCCGTGCGCAGGTTTCCTTTTCCGTGAAAAACCGACAGCAGATCATCTTGACCGTGCTGCCGCCGACTTCTATGGAGTTCCCCAGTGGGACTACGCACGCATAAAGAACGGAGGAGACTTCACCACATCGGACGGTACTGTAATTCCTCACGACAGGCTGACAAAGCCGGCCGGAACTGTCCGCAGTTACGCGTACTGCTGTGACACTGCATTCAATCCTTCAATGTTCCAGCAGATATCCGGTGTCAGTGCCATATATCATGACTGCACCTACCGGCAGGACGATGCCGACAGAGCAGAAAAGCATTTTCACAGCACTACGGCCGATGCCGCACGCAGTGCTCTGGAAACAGGTGCAGGCAAACTCATTCTCGGACATTTTTCAGCCCGCTACACTGATGAAAACATGCTTCTGGAAGAGGCATGCAGCATATTTCCGGCAACTGTTCTGGCCAAAGAAAATCTGACAGTAGATATCTGATATGGCAGGAATGATGGCATATGACGAACAGCGCATACTGGAAATGCTTCGGGATGATGAAGTGTCCAGGAGGCGGGCCTTTGAAGCCATAGTCCGCAATTTCAGCGAACCCCTGTACTGGCAGATCCGTCACATGGTCCTGTCTCATGATGATGCCAATGACATTCTGCAGAACACTTTCGTCAAAGCATGGACCAACATTGAATCATTTATGGGCTATTCACGCATTTCCACATGGCTCTACCGGATAGCCGTCAATGAAACTCTCACCTTCCTGAACAGGCAGAAAATGACTGTATCAATTGATACCGGTGCCGATGAACAGAATATATGTGACACGCTTGAAAGCGACCCGTACTTTGACGGTGACGAAACGGAGGCCCAACTTCAGGCGGCCATTGCCACACTGCCGGACAAGCAGAGGCTGGTCTTCAACATGAAGTATTTCAATGAAATGAAATATGAGGAAATGTCTGATATTCTAGGAACAAGCGTAGGAGCCCTCAAGGCATCCTTTCATATTGCCGTCAGGAAAATTGAAGACTATTTCAACAGAAACGATTAAACCATTTATTCCTTCAATTGTCAAAACAACGAATGGAAAAGGAACGTAACATATTGGACAAGTGCGCAGGACGTGAACCGTTCTCAGTTCCGGACGGATACTTTGCCGGTCTGACAGACAGCATCATGTCCTCACTGCCACAACCGGAAAATGACAATAATGCAGTGGTTGTGACCCCATGGATGCGTCTCAGACCATATTTATATATGGCTGCAGCTTTTGCCGGAATGTTCTTCTGCCTGAAATGGGCGGCAGGTCTGAATACGTCCAATCAGACCGATGTCGCACAGACTCAGGAAACGACAATCTATTCCGATGAATACATTGATTCATTCCTGGAAACTGCAATGATTGATGACTACACACTCTACTATTCCTTCGTTGACGCAGCCAACTGATTATGAAAAAGTCCATTCTCTTTACCGTATGCCTCATGTTGTTCCTCGGAGCAAACGCACAGACACCCCAGCGCCAAGGTTGGGGACAGAGGAATCAGCAGCAACAGAATGCGCCCAAGCGCAGTGGAGAGTTTTCTGCTGCAGAATACTGGACTCATCAGACAGAATTCCTTACCAAAGCTGCAGACCTTTCAGAAGAGGAAGCAAAGGCCTTCTTCCCCGTTTACGGTGAACTGCAGCATCAGAAACGCGAACTTAACCGCAACCTGCGTCAGCAGCTCCGTCAGGCAGGTCCTGAAATGAATGAAGAACAGAGTACCAAGGCCATTGACGCCATGGCAGACAATAAGATAAAAATAGCGGAACTGGAAAAGGAATATCTGGCCAAGTTCAAAAAGATTCTTCCTGCTTCAAAGATCAGAAAGGTACTGGACGCAGAAGAACAGTTCAACAGTCAGATGCTGAAAGACATCCAACAATCCCGCGGGCACCAATTCCAACAAAATCAGCAAAGGCCGATGCAACCGCAGCTCGGTCCTGCTCCCAGCCAGCCAACCAAGCAGGGAACAGAAAAGAAATGAACGGCAACACCGTTCATTTTTTTATTTATTTTTGCAGCACTATGATACGGAACATTCTCCTGGTAGGATTGGGCGGTGCCACCGGCGCCATGCTGCGTTACGGCATTACCCTGCTGTTCAATTTCATGCACTGGTCCACCAACATTTGTACACTGCTCACCAACATGACAGGTTCTTTCGTCATGGGTATGCTGGTCAGCCGCTTTGAACAAAGTCCGCTCCTGCTTCTTGCAACAGTAGGCATCTGCGGCGGCTTTACCACCTTCAGCACATTTTCCATGCAGTCAGTCACATTAATGCAGCAGGGCCGCTATGGAACAGCAGCCCTGTATATGCTTGGAACAATGGTTCTTTGTGTCGGTTTTGCAGCCCTCGGATGTATGGCTGCAAAACAGCCCAACTGATTACAGCACCGGAATCAGGTACTTCCAGATAATGTCCATGTACGGCTGGTACTGGTTTGAATCGGTCGTAAGCACAAGTACGGCGTCCTTTTCCGGGAACACCATAATGTACTGGCCGTTGGCGCCGTCAGCACGGTAACCGCCGTCACTGCAAATCCACATCTGGTAGCAGTAGCCCTTTGCCCATTCATTGTTGTCTTTCGTTATTCCCAGACGCGGCATATCCTCAAGGCGCGTACCGGCAGGACCGGACTCGACCTTATATGTGGTCATCTCCTTTACCCAGTCCGATGGAATTACCTGTTTTCCGTTCCACTTTCCGCCCTGCAGCAGGCACTGGCCCATGCGTGCCATGTCCTCAGTCTTGAGGTGAAGTCCCCAGCCTCCGCAGCTTATGCCCTGGACATCGTCCCATTCAGGTTTCTGAATGCCCAGAGGCTGCCAGAGACGTGAGTCAAGCCAGTCGTTCATGACCTGGCCTGTCAGTTTTGTTATGATGGCTGACAGCATGTAGGTACCGACTGAATTGTAGACGAAATATGAACCAGGAGTATGTGTCACCGGAAATTCCAGGAATCCGCGCACCCAGTCATCGGACTGGAACGTATTGAAATTGATTGCCACATCATGACCGCATGTCATGGTCAGCAGATCACGGACCGTAATGGCGGCAAGATTGTCGCTGACCTGGGCCGGCAGTTTGTCAGGAAAGAAGGATACCAGCTTGTCATCAAGTGTCAGAAGGCCTTCCTCAATGGCAAAGCCTATTGCCGTAGCAGTGAAAGTCTTGCTTACGGACCACATGGTATGCGGTTTTTCTGCTGACTCGCCGTTATACCAGCGTTCTTCAACCACCTTGCCGTGCTTGAGCACCATAATACTGTGCAATGTTATATGGTCACGGCCCTGGGGAACCGTCTCTGTAGCCTCATGGAAGGCATCGACGGCGGCTGTAAGTTCTGCACTTGCCTTTCCGCGCGGAAGGGCGTCTGACTGTGGCTGGCATCCTGCCAGAACGGCTGCAACTGCAAGCAGCAGCAAAATGACTTTCTTCATATCTGTTGGAACTATCTGCGACCTTTCTTTTTAGGCTTGCCCTGATCGGCATTCCGGCCGGCACCGCGGCGGGCTTTGGGCTTTCCTTCATTTCCGCGGAAGAACTGGCGCCAGTCACCGGTATCGAAATCATCGGTCCAATAGTCATCATGACGCTCCTTGACTTTCGGGGCGCGCTGCGGGGCATGCTTGTATTCCTTTTCCTTCTTTTCCGGCTTTGCCTTGATTTCGGGTCTTTTGGGCTTGGCAGCTTCCTTTTTGACAGGTTTGTTCTCCGGTTTCTTTTCCCCCTGTGGTACCTGTGCAATCTCAACATGGACATCCCTGCCCTTATACTGTATGCCGTTCATACCGGCAACAATCTCCTCGGCAAACTCTTCGGGGCATTCAAAGAACGAGAAATTGCGCATCAGGTCAATACGGCCCACATCAACACGACCGGGCACATTGCGGTTAAGCATTTCAATGATATGGACAGGCTGGACATGGTCCATCTTGCCAATGTTTATGAAGAACCGGGCATATCCCTTCTGGGCGCGATGCTTCTCCTTCTTGCCGCGTTCGGCATCATCGGCATTCTCTGACGTTACCTCCTCAAGTTCCGGAGCATCCTGATAGTAGCGGACAAAACGCCCGAACTCACGGGTCACAATGCGCTTTATGATGTCATTCTTGTCCATCCAGTCAAGACGGCGGAAAATGTCCGGCAGGAAGTCTGCAATCTGCTCTTCATCGACCTGTATGCGTTCCAGATCATCAATCACCTTGAACAGCTGCTTCTCACATATCTTGCGGCCGGACGGCATCTCACCCTTCACGAATGACTTGCCAATAGCCTTCTCTATGAAACGTATCTTGCCCTTTTCCCTCAGATTGACAATAGAGATCGATGTTCCGGTCTTGCCGGCACGTCCTGTACGCCCGCTGCGGTGGGTATAGTTCTCAGTATCATCAGGAAGTCCGAAGTTGATGACATGCGTAAGGTCATCGACATCAAGTCCGCGGGCTGCCACATCGGTTGCCACCAGCAGCTGGAGCTTGCGCTTGCGGAACTTGTTCATTGTAAGGTCACGCTGTGCCTGTGACAGGTCTCCGTGCAGGGCATCGGCATCATAGCCGTCCTGCATGAGTTTGTCTGCAATCTCCTGGGTCTCCAGACGGGTACGGCAGAAAATGATTGCATAAATTGACGGATAGTAGTCCACAATGCGCTTCAGGGCCAGATACTTGTCTTTGGCGTGGACCATGTAGTACACATGATTTACGTTCTGAGCGCCTTCGTTGCGTGTACCTATGACTATCTCTTCCGCATTGTTCAGGTATTTCTTTGATATGGCCGATATCTCACTGCTCATGGTGGCCGAGAACATCAGCATCTGGCGTTCTGCCGGAACTGATGAAAGAATCTTCTCCAGGTCTTCAGAAAAACCCATGTTCAGCATTTCATCGGCCTCGTCAAGAATGACGGTACGTATGGTGTCAAGCATGACAACCCCGCGTTCCATCAGGTCAATAAGACGGCCGGGAGTGGCTACAATGATATGTGCGCCACGGCGGAAATTGCGTATCTGGTTCTCTATTGACGAACCGCCGTACATTGGAATGACGTGCAGGCCTTCAATATAATGTGAAAAGTCAGCCAGGTCACTGGCAATCTGAACGCACAGCTCACGTGTGGGACTCAGTATCAGGAACTGGGCATCACTGCTTGACGCGTCAGTCTGCTGTATCACCGGAATGCCGTAAGCGGCAGTCTTTCCTGTACCTGTCTGCGCCAGAGCAACCACGTCACCGTGGCCCTCAAGCAAATATGGAATCACTTTCTCCTGGACCGGCATAGGCTGCTCGAATCCAAGTTCCTCTACGGCTCTGAGTATCGGGTCCGATACCCCCAAGTCTTTGAATGTCATATATGTTACACTCCTTATTGAATCAATTCAGAGTCACGCTCTGTTCACCTATCATAACACCGTCAACAAACAGATAGGCGTTGTAGGTACCGGCAGTGAGATACTCCTCAACATCCCAGTACATGGTCACTTCCTGCTGTTCTCCGGTGTATTCTATGAATTTCTTGGCCGAATACTCCAGATCGACATTCTCATAGCGGAAAGTGTTGCCGGCATCCTTCATGAGCGGCTGGCCATCGGGCTTTGTAATGCGCAGGTAAACCGTCTTCTCGCCGGTCTGAACGGTAATGTTCTTGACTATGGTGAAATTCACGACAAACTGTGTGACATTCTTGACCTTGGACTCCACCTTGCCGCGTTTGTTATTGGGTATGATGCTTATGGCGGCGGCATCAAGCTGTGAAGCCAGAGCCACCTTCTCTTCTGCAATCTGCTTCTCCACAGTCAGTTTGTCAACCTGTTTTGACACTTCCTGATACTGCTGGCGGACCTTGGTATTCTCTTTGGCCAGCTGCTTGTTGATCTGGTCAAGAGAGTCAATCTGCATTACGTAATTGCGCATGACCGCACGGACAGTTGCCAGTTCCTTCTTCAGGCGGGTTATCTCAGCGGCATTGGTAGCCTTGGTCTGACGCAGTTCCTCCAGAAGCTGCTGTGTGCGCAACTTTTCCCTTTCCAGCTGTCGTGCAAGCGAATCATTTGACAGGTGCACCTGCATTTCATCATATTGGACCGCAAAACTGGAATATTCACTTTCCATCTCCTCCTTCTCAATCTCAAAAAGCTGGGTCATCTCTTCAATGTCCTGGTTGCTCTTCTTGAGTGAGAGGACAAGATACACGACAGCACCGGCCAGTGCAATAATGGCAATTACCGCAATGACCAGTCCTGACTTGCTGTTCTTCTTTTCTTCCATTTACTTTTTAAGAGCAGCCATGCTCTCCCTTATGGTTGCTATCTTCTGTGTGGCATCGGCCTGCTTCTTGCGCTCGTTCTCAATGACGGCGGCAGGAGCATGAGCCACAAAGTTCTCATTCGCCAGCTTTGCGTTGACACCCTTCAGGAAGCCCTCCAGGTGGTCAAGTTCAGCCTGCATCTTCTTAAGTTCAGCCTCAACGTCAATAAGGTTGCCCAGACGGACGGCGAATTCCGATGTACCCACCATGAATGATGTCGTACCTTCACTCTTGGCATCGACACTGACAATCTGCTCCAGTCCGGCCATCTTCAGGATTACCGGTTCAAGGTTCTTTACCGGATTGGTGCCGACTGATTCCACGGTCAGCGGTTCACGCGGACCGATGTTCTTGGACTTGCGGATTGAGCGGATTTCAGTGACCAGCTGCTTGGCTGCCTCAAAGTCAGAGAGCAGCTTTTCATCGGCCTTACCGCCAATGATGTCCAGAATGCTCTGGTTCATTATGCTGTCACCCTCCCCACGCTCGCGTACAGCCTGCCACAGTTCCTCTGTTATGAACGGCATGAACGGATGCAGCAGGAGCAGCAGGTGTTCGAACAGTTCAAGAGTGGCTTCATAGGTCATGCGGTCAATTGGCTGCTGGTAGGCGGGCTTGATGATTTCCAGATACCAGCTTGCAAATTCGTCCCAGAACAGCTTGTACACGGCCATCAGAGCCTCACTGATACGGTACTTTGACATAAGGTCATCCATATCGGCTGCAGTCTTGTGAAGCTGGCTGCGGAACCATTCCACTGCCAGACGTGAACTCTCGGGCTGTTCAATGTCAGCGACCGTCCAGCCCTGAGTCAGACGGAACGCGTTCCATATCTTGTTGTTGAAATTGCGTCCCTGCTCACAGATAGCCTCATCGAAAGGAATGTCATTGCCGGCCGGAGCAGAAAGCATCAGACCCATGCGGACACCGTCAGCACCGTACTTTTCAATAAGTCCGATGGGGTCAGGTGAGTTTCCAAGAGACTTGGACATCTTGCGGCCCAGCTTGTCGCGGACAATGCCTGTAAAATATACGTTGCGGAAAGGCATGTCACCGCGGTATTCGTATCCGGCCATGATCATACGTGCAACCCAGAAGAATATGATGTCCGGGCCTGTAACCAGGTCATTGGTCGAATAGTAATAGTTGATTTCCTTATTGTCAGGATTGTTAATGCCGTCAAACAGGCTGATGGGCCAGAGCCATGAACTGAACCATGTATCCAGAACGTCCTCATCCTGGCGAAGGTCTGCAGCGGTAAGATTCCTGTCCCCGCTCTTCTCCTGAGCCAGACGGACAGCTTTCTCAATGTTCTCGGCCACCACAAAACCGCCCTTCGGAAGGAAATATGCCGGAATTCTGTGACCCCACCACAGCTGGCGGCTTATGCACCAGTCCTTGATGTTCTCAAGCCAGTTGCGGTATGTGTTCTTGTATTTTGCAGGATAGAACTTCAGTTCATCGTTCATGACAGGCGGCAGAGCCATGTCTGCAAAATGCTGCATCTTGAGGAACCACTGCATTGAAAGCTTGGGCTCGATTACAGTATCCGGATTTCGCTCGCTGTAACCCACCTTGTTGGTGTAGTCCTCAATCTTTTCAAGAAGTCCTGCGGCATCCAGGTCAACTGCAATCTGCTTCTTGACGGCAAAGCGGTCCATTCCGATGTAAAGGCCGGCCTTCTCACTCAGAGTACCGTTGTCGTTGAATATGTCAATGGTTTCCAGATTATACTTTTCACCCAGCATGTAGTCGTTCACGTCATGTGCGGGAGTGACTTTCAGACATCCGGTACCGAATTCTATGTCAACGTATTCGTCCTCAATGACAGGAATTACGCGGCCTACCAGAGGAACTATGACCTTGTGTCCCTTGAGCCAGCCGTTCTTGGGGTCAAGCGGGTTGATGCACATAGCGGTATCACCCATTATTGTCTCAGGACGCGTGGTGGCTACCACTGCATAATATCCCTTGGCATCCTTATGGACAATCTCACCTTCTGCGCCGGTCAGTTTCACCGTCTCCTGGTCAGCGACATAGTACTTGAGATAGTACAGTTTGCTATGTTCCTCCTTATAGACCACCTCTTCATCGCTCAGGGCAGTCTGTGCCTTGGGATCCCAGTTCACCATACGGACACCGCGGTAGATGAGGCCCTTGTTGTACAGATCTACAAACACCTTGATGACGCTCTCTGAACGGAGTTCGTCCATTGTGAATGCGGTACGGTCCCAGTCACAGCTGCAGCCCAGACGGCGCAGCTGCTTCAGGATAATGCCTCCGTGCTCCTCCTTCCATTCCCATGCATGCTTGAGGAATTCCTCACGTGTAAGATCGGTCTTCTTAATGCCCTGGGCGGCAAGTTTGGCCACAACCTTGGCCTCTGTTGCAATTGATGCGTGGTCGGTTCCGGGAACCCACAGGGCGTTCTTGCCCATCATGCGGGCACGGCGCACCAGAATGTCCTGAATGGTGTTGTTCAGCAAGTGGCCCATGTGCAGGACACCTGTCACATTGGGTGGCGGAATGACTATTGTATACGGTTCACGGCCATCGGGCTCCGAATGGAAGAACTTACCGTCTTCCCAGTACTTGTACCACTTTCCCTCAACGTCTGCGGGATTGTATTTGCTTGCTAATTCCATAGAATGAGACTGATTTTCCTATTTTTCAAATTAGGTGCAAAGGTACTTATTTTATGCGTATTTTTGCACAAAATAAGCCAGAACAATATGCATAGCAAGGAAGAGAAAATGCAGGCGTTCGGACGTCTGCTTGACATAATGGATGAACTGCGTGAAAAATGTCCCTGGGACAGCGTCCAGACAAACCAGTCATTGCGTCAGAACACCATTGAGGAAGTGTTTGAACTATGTGACGCCATCATGAAGGATGACAGGACCAACATCTGCAAGGAACTGGGTGACGTCCTGCTCCATGTGGTGTTCTACGCCAAGATTGGCAGCGAGACCGGAGACTTCGACATCAAGGACGTCTGCGACAAACTCTGCGACAAGCTCATATACCGCCACCCGCACATATACGGCACGGTTCAGGTCGATGGTGCCGGCCAGGTCCTCCAGAACTGGGAACAGCTCAAGCTCAAGGAAAAAGGCGGCAACAAACGCGTTCTGGCCGGAGTGCCCGACTCCCTCCCTTCAACCATCAAGGCTTTCCGCGTCCAGGAAAAGGCCGCCCATGTAGGCTTTGACTGGGACACGCCGCAAGGTGCGCTGGACAAGGTTCAGGAGGAATATGAAGAACTGAAGGCCGAACTTGAAGCCGGCAACCAGAAGAATGCCGAACTTGAACTGGGCGACCTTCTCTTCTCAATCATCAATGTGGCACGCAAATACAAGATCCAGCCTGACAACGCCCTGGAAAAGACCAACCAGAAGTTCATAGGCCGGTTCAATTACGTTGAAGAATCGGTCCTGGCTCAGGGCCATGCCATGAAGGACATGAGCCTGGACGAACTTGACGCACTCTGGAACGAAGCCAAGGGAAAAGGGTTATAGGCACATTGCAGTTGAAACATCAGCAAAATGTGAGCCTTTCATCTGACCGGTTTAAAACAGTAACAGTATTACCTATAAAACCAGTTGCAGGTTTGGCACTATCTTGTCTATCATTATTTTAGGGACATCACATTCCTTGGCAATCTTTGGCCAACCGGCACAAGTGTCGCACACCTTGTCAATGATCTGTCCGGCATTTCTAATGTTGTTTCTGGCAGCCAGTTCCAACAGGTCGGCACGTGTAATGTCGTCGAACTTTCCGTTTACTGACATCTGGTGCGCCGATGTCCATGCACCGTTTGGATTGCAGGCATACCCCATGTCGTAGGCGGGTGACAAGCGCCACTTGCCCTGTTTGTCCATTAGGAATGAGATATTCTTAGTGTGGTCATCCTGATTTCTCATTACCACATTGAACACAACCCTGTGAAACATTTCCTGTGCCTCCTGATATGAAAGCCTCAATCCTCGCATCACGTTGAAGGCCTGTTCGTAAGAGTAGCCTCTGAGCAGACGGTAATCATAATGGGCAATTCCGCAAAGTGTCTGCATGTGAACCTTTTCGCCACCTGTCCGGTCAAAACGCCTGGTAAGGAAATGGGCACGGCCGTTCTCCTCTATAAGCGAACATTCCGTCATGTCTATTCCACAGGCTTTCACCAACTTGGCAAACGAATACTCCAGCCGGCCAAAGTTCTCCGTCTCTTTGAATCCGGCAGTAGCTGACACTCCGTCCAACTTAATTATGTAATAGTCAAATCCTTTTGGAGCCTCTATCTGTCCTGAGCGGACTTCGCCCGTCTGCTTGTTATAGGCTATAATAGCTTTTGCCCTTTGTCCACCGGCAGATGTTCCAAGACGCAGGATTTCAGCAATGGCAGTTTTCCGGTCATCGCTTAAATTGGTCATAAAACTGTCTTTCTCCAACAGAGCCTCTCGTGCTACGGTAACAAGGTTGTCAAGTTCTATCTGCTGTTGCCTGTCTGAACCCCCTTCAATTGCAGGTTCAAACTCCAACGCTCCCATGCATCGTTTTCCCATGAAACACAGAGGCTCAATGACATTACCGCTTGTTCTTCCTGTCAGAGCCAGCCACTTGTCAAACAGAGCGCGGCCGTATGTGTCCGGCAAGGAATCGGCCAACATTCCGGGGAGTCCCTTGAATGTCTCACGGTTCAATTCGCCAAAACTGTACACTCTGCCTTCTATTGCCGGCATAAGCAGCGGTGATGGCTGAATACCGCTTTTGACAAAGTTGCTGTCGTACTCAAATCGAGCTGCACCGTACTGCCTGCTCCAACTTACAGCTCCAACGGTTTTGCCAAACAATCTGACTTGTGCTACATCTACCATTCGGTTTCCTCCTTGTCTGTGTTTTTAATGTTACTCCGTGATGCACGTTTGCGTTGTTTTGTTCTGACGGAATGCACCAACCTGTAGTATTCGTTTGGACCGATTTCCTCTTCCTGTAACAGCGACGCAAAGATTTCCATTTTGCCTAATGTCCTGACAATGCGCATGAAAGACTCGAACGACTTGATTTCTCCGTCTTCCATACGAACAATCGAAGACGCAGACACTCCTGAACTTGCCGCCATATCCTGACGTGAAATGTTCTGTTTCAGCCGCAATTCTTTCAGTTTTGCAGAAATCTTTTTGGTTATCTCTGCATCGGAAAGCATGTAAATAGTTTCCATTATTTATCAATATTGATATCTTAGAGCGCAAATATAATACTTATTTCTCAATATTGACATTTTGCGTGTAATATAAACGTGGTGACCGAATTCGGTTTGAGCGTAACAGCCAGCTGTGAGCCCACCGGTTTCGGTCTTTCCGTTTCCGTCCACTGCTCATCCAGGCTGGTACGTATCTGACGGACCTTGCCTCGTACTTTGAATTCACTCAGGTCAAATGACATGTTCTTGTCTGCAGCAGTAGTGTTCGTACAGACAATTGTCAGAGTCTTCCCGTCCTTTGCCGCAAGCACCCTGCACCCGCTTCGGCGGTCTGTCATGCAGTTGATCAGGGTCGAACCGGGACGGATGTAACGGGAGAACTGGCCGAAAGCATAGTACTTCTTAGTGACTTCTATCACCCCACGGTCATGGTCAGCCCAAGCTGTGCCCCAATAGCCGCCGGCTTTGTTGAGCGGCCCCTTGTCCTTACGTCCCTGGTATCCTTCTTTTGAAACATGCGTATCAATGACCTGCCACAGCACCCAGGCCGATGGTTCCAAAGCCTGGATATCGGATATTATCTTGTCCGCAAGCCACAGACCGGCCGCCATTTCACCGGCATTCTGTCCGGCTGTACCGTTTCCGTCAACCTCACTCATCCACAGGTTTATCTTCTCGTCTTTGGCCAGCTGCCCCATTTCACGTATGCTGTTGGTTCCGTATGTATGGACGCTTATGCGGCTGATTGCGGCACGGGCCTCTGGAGTCAGTGTCTGTATCTCTTCAATCTGCTTGCCGGGATTGGTCTCGTCACTGGCTGTCAGGACCACATCAAGACCATATCTCTTCAATGCCTTTGACGTCTCTTCAAGCAATGTGGACTGGGCTTGACCCGCATCAATGTGGCAGCCCTCCTGCTTGTAGTTCATGGCCGGCCAGTAGTTCGTGTTCGGTTCGTTCATTGGGGACACGCTGCGCACTTTCAGGCCAAGTTTCTTTGTCATGTAACTGGCCACATGAGCCATGTATTCGGCAAAGGCAGCATACTCTTCGGGTCTGATATTGTTCTCATCGGACTTGAAATTACCTGTGGAACAGCCGCTTACAGTCATGAAATATGGTGGGGAATTGGAGAATATCTCAAGGTAGGCATCCTGACCGGCGGCCTTCATTGCGGCTTTGGTCACATTGAGCTGACGGGCGTCGGCGTCATAGTCCCACACGCGGTTACCGCCCTCATCAAGCACCATCCAGCCGGGAACGTCACTGTCAGTACGCGTAATGTGATGGTGAGTGGGATCGTCGCCACCGCCCACATTATAGCGCATTATATTCAAGCCAAGACCTTTCTCCTTGTCAAAGAACAGGTCTGCAGCCTTCTGCGTCAGCACTTCATGATAGCCTATACGGTTGGCCCACCAGCAAAGGCTTGTGCCCCAACCTTCCCATCTGCCGCCATTGGTCATGATGGCGTTATCCATTGATACTTTAACCTGAACACTCTGTGCGTGCCCCGTCACTGTGACAGTCAGCAGCAATAAAGCAATGACTTTCCTCATACTGCGCGAAGATAAAAAAAGGGGCGGAAAAACTCCGCCCCTTATGACATGAAATCTGTCTGTATCAGAACTTGTAGGAAATACCTACACGGAACTCAGGCATGCGGTCCGAGTAACCGGTTTCTGCCATAACAGCCAGGTTGTCTGCAAAGAAATAGCGGCAACCTATCATATCTTCGTAGAATGAATAGACATGGTTGTCCTTACGTGCCTTACCGTCAATGTCGTCCCACTTTTCTGCCGAGAAGAGGACACCAAGAGACACGGTTGCATGAACTTCAAAATTGTCAGTGATGTTCAGACCGTATGTGCAGCGCGGAGAAGCAGCAATGTATCTGAACTTGTCGCTTGATGAGAACTTCCATGTTGACAGACCGACAATGCCGCCGACTGTAAAATGGCCCATCCACCATTCATCAACAAGAACATAGTCAAGAGATGCAGTGGTTCCGAAATCAACACCGCCAAGGAAACCGACATTGACGTTGCCGACCATTGTGCCCTTTTCCCACTGGGGAGCGAGTTCAGCTGATGCGTTGTAAGAAACCATTGCCAGAGCGGCAATTGCGAGAAGTTTTCCAAATTTCTTCATAGGTTTATTGTTTAGGTTATTGGTTTGTTCTATCTGCAAATTTCAGCATTTTGCATGAATGTGCAATCATTTTTCATCGGAATTTGCACAGACCAGCATCTGGCAGTGCGCGCAGTCAAATTTCAGCGGGAAACAGCGGCCGTCAGCACCGGCAAGTGTCAGGGGTTCATTCAGTTTCACGGAGCCTTTACGTTTGGGACATGCACCCAGCGCATAGCGCAGGCAGTGGCGGCAGAACATGATGACAGCGCCATCGGGCTCCTGAATCTCAAATGCGTCCGATACTCTCACCACGCCGTGGTCCCTGTAGAAAGTGCGGGCCTGAGCGTTCATCACGTTGCCCAGATACGTCAGCTCATTCTGAGGATAATTCAAGACAGCTGCCGTTCCCTTTGCCGGACGCATATAACATTCCATACGCCTGGCCTCAAGCGCTTCCACCGCCCGGCGCCTCATGTCTGACAGCACTGATGACGGAATGAACCAGTCCGATGTCATATTGACCGTCACGTCCCTTGCCTCAAACTGAGTCGTCCCCAGTTTTGACAGCTGTGTACGTATGTTCGCCTCCTGGCTGCTCTTTGCAGGTTCCTTTTTCCATTCTGTCAAGACCGATGACTCCACCCCGTCCTCATCGGTGAATGTGGTCCTGAAACCGTTGTCAGTCTCAGAAAAGCCAATGCTGACCTTTATCCTGCGTATCGCGCTCTCCTTTGCCAGGGTCTTCTCAAACTCCTGGTCATAATTCCTGAACACATCGGTCCCCACGCGTACCGCCGGCATCTGACCGTTCTCCAGATACAGGAAAATGCGGCCGCCCTCGACCCTGTTCACGCGGTAGCCCTGCAGCTGGCCGTCATGCCCCATGAAACACAGGCCGTCACCGTTGTGGAAAGCCTTGAATCCGGCCACAACCAGCCATCCGCGGCCCACTTCCTTCAGTGTCCCCATGTGTTCGCCCATGGACTTTGGCGTGTCAAATGAGAAAATGTCACCGGTGCGCCCAAACAGGAAATAGTCTGTAAATCCGCGGTTGAAACTCTTTTCCGGCGCAGGCCTGAACATCGGACTGCTACAGCCCGATGATGCACGCGCATATTCCGGGCGCCTTGCCAGTATGCTGTCAAGACGGGCGTTGTATGCAGCCACAATGTTCTTGACGTATGATGTCTCCTTCAGTCTGCCTTCAATCTTGAACGAACACACGCCCGCATCAAGCAGCTGCTCAAGATACTCCAGACGGTTCATGTCCTTGAGCGACAGCAGGTGCTTGCCCTTTAACAGGACATTGCCGTCAGCGTCCTGCAGATCAAACTTCAGCCGGCAGAACTGTGCGCACTCTCCGCGGTTGGCGCTGCGTGAAAAGCAGTGCTGTGACGCGTAGCACTGGCCGCTGTAGCTCACGCAAAGGGCTCCGTGCACAAAGCACTCAATCTCAACTTCAGGACATGCCTGATGTATGTCGGCAATCTCCTTCAGCGACAGTTCCCTGGCCAGCACCACGCGGGTGAATCCGCACGATGCCAGGAACCGGACCTTCTCCACACTGCGTACGTCACACTGCGTACTTGCATGAAGCGCTATCGGAGGCAGGTTCATCCTGAGCACCGCCATATCCTGCACCAGCAGGGCATCGGCCCCGGCCTCATACAGCTGCCATATCAGCTTCTCCGCATCGGCCAGCTCATTGTCTTTAAGAATGGTGTTGACAGTCACATAGACCTTGGCCCAGTACTTGTGGGCAAACCCGCATAGCGCGGCAATGTCCTCAACGCTGTTGCCGGCCGCCTGACGCGCACCGAACCTTCCGGCACCGATGTAAACCGCATCGGCCCCGTGCCTTATGGCCTCAATGCCGCACTCCAGATTCCGCGCCGGAGACAGCAGCTCTATCTTTCTTCCTTCCTTCATATCACCATATTTCCGCCCTGTCTTCAGGTGCAATGTACATGGCATCGGACTCAGTTATTCCAAATGCCCCGTACCATTCGTCCATATGCTGCAGGGTGGCGTTCACGCGTAGCCGTGACAGCGAATGCTCATCGCTCTTGGTCTGCGTCAGCACCAGTTCGTCACTTATGTTCTCAGCCCAGGTGCACGCGTATGCAATGAAGAAACGCTGTGCCGGAGTCAGACCCAACTTTTCCTCTGTGTCCATAACTTCACGGAAAGCCTCAAATGCGACCTTCAGTCCACCAAGATCAGCTATATTCTCACCTAACGTCAGCTTTCCGTTGGCATGCAGGCCATCCATAATCTCAATCGAATCAAAGAACTCGACCAGACGGCGGGCCCGGCGGTTGAAACGTCCGGCATCACGCCTGCTCCACCAGTTGTTCAGGTTGCCCTTCAGGTCAAACTGACGTCCCTCATCATCAAATCCGTGAGTCATCTCATGTCCGATGATTGACCCTATGGCACCGTAATTGAACGCGTCATCGGCCTCCAGGTCAAAGAACGGGTACTGAAGGATTCCGGCCGGGAAACACACCTCATTGACTGACGTGTCATAGTAAGCGTTTATTTCCTGCGGATTCATGTACCATTCAGTGCGGTCAACCGGCTTCCCGAACTTGCGGCGCACCATATCGTCCCAGAAGAAACGGCTAATCTCCACATTGTTTTCATAGAGACTCTTCCTTGGGTCGATGTCCATACCGCTGTAGTCCTTCCACTTTTCAGGATAGCCAATCTTGAACTTGAACGCCTTCAGTTTGCGCTGCGCGTATGCCCTGGTCTGCTCTGACATCCAGTCCTGCGCGTCAATGCGGCGCGACAGTGCCTTCTGCAGCCTGCGCACAAGATCCTCCATACGCAGTTTGGCTGCTGTCGGGAAGTATCTCTCCACATACAGACGTCCTATGGCATCGCCAAGTGTACCGTTCACCGTAGCGGTAGCCCTTTTCCACATGGGTTTCTGCTCCTGCTGACCGCTCATGGTGCGGCCGTAGAAATCAAAATCGGCCTCATCCATGTCACTGCCCAGACGGGCACCGTTGGAATCAATCAGCTGCCACTCCATGAGCACCTTCTGATCCTCCAGGCTCTCTTCATTGAACACGCTTATGGCCTGGGCAATAGCCTTGGGCTGGCCCACATCGACATAATCCACGCCGCCAAGACCAAGCCTTTCAAAGAACCGGTCCCATTCAAATGCGGGGAATTTTCTCTTGAGCCGCCCGATGCTCATCTTGTGGCAGTTCGATTCCGGGTCGCGCAGCCCCACGTTGTTTTTCGATGCCCTGGCCAGACGCATCTCAATGCGCCAGACAATCCGCATGCGGCGTCGCGCCTCATGTTCATCATAGCCGGCCAGCATAAGCATCCTTACCACATGCTTCTTGAAAGCCGCCCTGATTTCCCTGGTCCGGGTGTCACGGTCAACGTAATACTCCTTGTCGCCCAATGTAAGACCGCCCTGACACAGTCCCACAATATTCATGCGGCTGTTCTTCATGTCCGGTCCGATGCCCACATCGAAATATCCCGTCACACCATGAGGGTCAAGGTCAATCATGGCGTCAAGCAGTTCCTGCAAGGAAGCGATGGAAGCAATACGTTCACGGGCCCCTGCCAGCGGCATCACGCCTTCAAGGTCCCTGCGCTGTGTATCCATGACCAGTCCGTACAGGTCACAAATACGGGCGGCATCTGTGCCGGGAGCATGCTGCCCCGCAATAATGCCGTCAATAAGTTCCTTTATCTGACAGCGGTTCTTCTCCGCCAGTTCATCGTATGTACCGTAACTGGAATATTCAGGCGTAAGCGGATTGGCATCCAGCCAGCCGCCGCAGCTGTAGCGGTAAAAATCAGAACCGGGCTTTACAGTCCGGTCCAGATTGCTTTCCTTTATGCCAGGGGCGGCATTCATGTCTTACCAGATTACAGCGCGCTTTTCCTTGGGCAGGTAAAGTGGATCGCTTTCGGTAATTCCGAACGCATCGTACCATGCGTCAATGTGCGGCAGGGTGCCGTTCACGCGCCAGCGGCTCAGTGAATGTACATCGCTCTTGGTACGGTTGCGTATTTCCTCGTCACGGACATTTCCAGCCCATACTCCGGCGTATGCCAGGAAGAAGCGCTGGTCAGGAGTAAGGCCCTGCTCGTCTTTCAGAGGAGCATCCTTTGTGGCATTCTTATAAGCCTGATAGGCAACCATCAGACCTCCGTGGTCAGCAATGTTCTCACCCAGGCACAGTTCACCGTTGGCATTCAGGCCCGGCAGGACCTCAATTCCGTTGAAATGGTCAACGATGACCTTTGCATGTTCGTTGAAACGGTCTGCATCACCCTCGGCCCACCAGTCGTTGAAGTTTCCTTCCTTGTCAAACTGACGGCCCTGGTCATCGAATTCGTGAGTCATCTCATGTCCGATGACAACACCAATTGCACCATAGTTGAATGCGTCATCGGCATTCATGTCAAAGAACGGATACTGCAGGATACCGGCCGGGAAACAAATCTCGTTGGTTGTCGGGTTGTAATATGCGTTCACGGTCTGGGGTGTCATGAACCATTCCGTATTGTCAACAGGCTTCTTGTACTTGCGCTCAATCATGTCCTGAACTAAGTAGTGTGAAATGGCTATGTTGTTCTCAAACAGAGACTTGTTTGGATCAATTGTCAGCTTTGAGTAATCCTTCCACTTGTCAGGATAACCAATCTTCACATAGAATGCATCCAGCTTCTCATGTGCGCGCTGTTTGGTTTCGGGACTCATCCAGTCCTGCTGGTCAATGCGCTGACCAAGTGCAATCTGCAGGTTCTTTACAAGTTCATCCATGCGGGCCTTTGCCTGTGGCGGGAAATGCTTCTCCACATAAAGCTGTCCGATGGCTTCACCCAGCACACCGCTTACAGTGCTTGTGGCACGCTTCCAAAGGGGCTGCTGCTCCTGCCTGCCGCTCATCACGCGGCCGTAGAAATCAAAGTTGGCCTCATCAATCTCAGTTGTCAGACGTGAAGTGTTGCCGTCAATCAGATTCCACTCCATATATGACTTCTGCATCTCGACCGGGACAGTTGCCAGAATGGCCTCAATCTCATGAATGGGTTCGGGCTGTCCTACATCGACAACGTCAACGTCCGATATGCCCACCTTGTCAAATATCATCTGCCAGTCAATGCCGGAATAGTCCTTCTTGAGCTGTTCGACAGTCATCTTGTGGTAGTTGGCTGCCACGTCACGCTGCTGCACGCCGCTGTAGGTCTTTTCTGCTATGCGGGTCTCGATTGTCAGAACGTCCTGCATCTTCTGCTGTGCCACGTCCTCACTGAATCCGAACAGTTTGAACATGCGTACAATGTGCTTCTTGTATGCCTCACGGATGGCGGTTGTGGCCTCATCGGTATCAAGGTAATATTCCTTTTCGCCAAGAGTCAGACCACCCTGACCAATGCTCAGAATGTTGCTCTTGCTGTCCATCATGTCAGCACCTATACCATATCCGAAATATCCGCCCGATATGCCGTCCAGGTCAAAGTCAATCATCATGGGCAGAATCTCGCTGCGGTCCTTTATTGCTGCAACCTTCTCAAGGTACGGACGCAGCGGCTCTATTCCGGCAGCATTGCGGCTTACGGTATCCATAACCAGATTGTACAGGTCCGCAATCTTCTGGGCGTTGGTTCCGAATTCATGTTCAGTTGAAACAATCTCATCAATAAGGTCCTTCAACTGCTGGCGGTTATCCTCGGCCAGTTTGTCAAAACTGCCATACCGCGCATACTCGTCAGTCAGCGGGTGAGCCGCATTCCAACCACCGTCCGCATACTGGAAGAAATCCGTTCCAGGCTTCGCGCTCCGGTCCATGTTCTCCAACTTTATGCCAATTCCCTGTCTGTTACCACATGATGTCATTGCCATTCCTGTAAGTAATACTGTCAAAAATACGTTTCTACTTTTCATATCAATAGTCCATTTTTTGGAAATGCAAAGATAAGAATTTTAATTGTGTGCACAATGGGGACAGTCCCTGCACAATGGGGACAGTCCCTGTTGTGCACAGCCCTGCGGCTGAATGCTTGCTTTGCCAGTCATACCAGTGGCGGGACAAATCCTACTTGCAGACAGGCCTGACGGACCGACCGAGGTAACGGTCGTCGAAGTACGTGTAGCTGTAGCCTGAGAAGAAGTAGAGGTTAGGCGCGCCGTACGAGTAGCTCTCTTTGAGCGAACTGGACCAGTAGTAGCCGCTTGAACCGACACCGTAGAGACCCGTGCCGTAGCGGTAGCCGGCAGCTGGAAGAAAAATCCAATTGCCTGCGTAGCCGGACTTCTTGCTTACTACCTTATAACCGCTAACGCCGTTCATGGTGGTCCAGGTCCAGGTGCAGTTGCTGGTGTTTAGCAGTTCTTCGAATTCGGCATTAGTGGGCATGCGCCAACTGCCGCCCCAGTTCACATGGGCGGCATCGTCGCTCAGGTCAAGCACGGTTTTGTTATCTACTGTACCGTATGAACTGCTGGTGCAGTATTTGGTCATGGTGTCATCTGAGCCTTTGCAATACTTATAGGTGGACCAGCTGTAATCGGACTTCGGACTGGTCTCGCCCCAGGCAAAGTAGTCGCCGTAGTCTTCGGGCTTTTCGGCACCGACGTTGAATGTGGCCCACTTGACGCTCAGGCCAAGGTCAACGCAGGCATATTCCGGCATTGCCTTCTGGCTCACATTGAGTTTGACGCTGTAAGACCAATATGGAACTGTCGAGCTTAAAGTTATTGTCCCAATTCTCGGAGATTTGGATTTGTTTTCCGATGCCTTAATTGTGATAGTCTTCGGACCTTTTCCCGATGTTTGAGATACCGTTATCCAACTTGGAATATCCTCAAGTCTCCATGGTGTATCATAAAAGTCATAACTATTGATATCGACTGATAGAGTCTGAGGATTTGAAGACTTGAATGATATGTCTTTTTTTGAAAAGCTCAGCGAATAGCCGTAGTCTGACGCCACCATATCCTTCATGTGATTCTCATCCTCACAGGAACTGTTCAGCAGCAGGAATGCTGTCTGCAACAATATAGCAGTTATGCAAAAAAATTTCTTCATAGGACATCAAAAATAAAAGTCTATTCCGAATCTTGCGCTGAAACCGTCAAACCAGTCATCGAAAACGTTTGTATTCTCATTCATCCTTTTTGCAACATTGCCCATCATCAGCGGAATTGAATAAACAGGTGCCGCAACAATTGAAAGGTGGCGTATTGGCGACCATTCCATACGCATTGATGCTGTACCGCTTACTGTATATGTAACAGGGTCTCCCTGATATGCAACCTGATTATAGTTAATGCCTATCTGGGGTGTGAACACCAATGATTTGGCCAGAAACAGTCCGTAACCGGTTCTGACCGATATCACATTGGAAATATCATAGCTGCAACTATTTGTGAATTGGTCATTCTGATACGGCAGCCAATGAACAATCTTCGCGCCGCTACCTCCCTCATTATAAGCAATTTCAAAGTTAAAATTCTTTCTGTACAGGCCCAATTCACCGGACGGTCCCCATAACCTGCCTGTCTGCCATCCTAAACCGACATACAGATTACGGCTGTCCAACCTGCGTTTTTCTGTCGTCCGCCTGCTCTTGGGGGTCTTTACACCGGAACCGGTTGTCCTGTCTGCAGGCTGCACTGTTGCCGCAGCCGTGTAATTGCCCCTCATATCGGCCTCGACAGGAGTCATTTTGCCTTCCAGGACTGATACAGTCATTCTATAGGGCGTATAGTCCTTCTTTCTGAATTCCAGTTCGTGTTCACCGACAAGAAGATTACCCGTCAACAGCGGAGTCTCACCAATTTCCACACCATCAATCAGTATTGTCGCCTCATTGGGTGTACTCATGATTGAAAGTGTACCGTATATGGGTTGAGGTGCCGGTACCGATACCGTCTTCTCCTCCTGGACATCAAGTGAGAATGTAATGCTACGCGTTCTGTGTCCTTCAAGCTTGGCTTCCACAAGGTACATCTGAGCAGGATCAAGCTGACCGTTCCATTTGCCGTCACCAACGTAATTACCATCAAGATACAGCCTGGCATCAGACATCGGACAAGACAATGTTACCGTTCCTTTGGTCGATTTCAGAACCACTTCCTTTTTCTGTTTTTCTCCCGTGACTTCAAATGTGCCAGACTCGGAAAGATATCCTGCCGCATCAATCCTATAAACATGACTGCCAAATGGCAGCATCAGTGACAGCGTTCCATCGTCCCCCAATGCTCTTGGCTGTCCGTCATCAACAGTCACCGTGGCTGTTCCGGGCTGAACGCTGAATGTGACGAACTGTCCGTTGGGACGATCCTCAACATAAGTATGAACTACACCGGCAACAAGCCGCAGTTCATACGTGCGTCCCTTCTCGACCGGGATTGGGATGTTCCAGTCACGCAGCACACCAAGCTGCTGATGTGCTATTGTCAGTTTGCTGGTTCCGAACGGCACATAAACCCATACCTCGCCAGTTTTCTGTTCCGATGCAACTATACCCATCATCCCATTCTCAAAAGTGAATCCGGTTTCTGATGTGACTATCCTGATTAATGCAGCTACATCACCGTTCTGGTCACGCTTCATGGTGCCGGCTGTGTTGGCAGTAAGGTCCGTCTCAAGCAGTCTGAAGCTTTCGACCGACAGGGACTGCGCACCTATTGCGGCAGAAAACATCATACAGACAAATGCTGATATTATCTTCTTGAACACGGTAGAACACTTGAAAAATTACACATTAAGCCTGGCAAGAAACTCGGCAGGAGAAAAAGCAGGAACAGGCGAGTCTGCAAAATGTCTGGAATCCCGGGTAAGAATAATGTCGCAGCCACCCCGGTCCGCACATGACACCTGCATGGCATCCTCCATGTCCGTTATGTGGCCGGATAACGCATAACGGACATCCTTATCGTCCATTGGAAGAATATGGATATTGCCAAGTCTGTTACCTATTGTGGCAGCAACATCTGTTTCTTTACGAAGAATGTAAAAACTGTTGGATACTGTAATGGGAGATATGTAAAATTCGAAGCCATCAAGTGCTGCTATCTTCAGCAGCCTGAAAGCATTTTCGTTGTCTTCCCGCTTGTCCCTACGAACAATAGTATCCAGAAATATGTTTGTATCAAGAAATACTTTCATTTTCCAAGAATATATGACATACGTTCATCATTCTCAAGTTCAAGGGCAGACGGCTGCGTAAGTCCTTCAATGAAACTCTGCATTTCTGTATCCGATACTGACGGAATCCTTATCTTGGGGAAGACCGGACTTTCCTTTGCAGACACCTTCCTGATACGAATAGCCGAATCAACTTCAAGGCTCAATTCGAACTTTGTGTTCTCCTTAAGATTCATCTGCTTGAGAATCCTGGACGGTATAATGAAGGCATTGCTGTTGCCTACCTTGACTAATGAAACTGGTACTGCCATAACGATTATACAATTGTTAGCAACAAAAATAGTATATTATAACCAAAACGCCAAAGGTTATAACACAAAATATATCAAACGTTAATGCGTACGTATTTATCCGACTTATTGAACCGAGCAGGGAACAGTTCATCCACTCGCGTTCCCGTGCAACCAATTTATCCATAGCCTAAGCAATTAAGATATTGCGGATATTTTATATCAACATTTTATCCGTAATTGCCACAATATTACCACTTACGGACAAAACTCTACTACAAAGATATGTATTACTGCTTGTCTTGCAATAGATTTGCAGAATAATCCAGCATATCTCAAATTTTCGTGCAAAACAGCTTTCTGCCCACACTAAATTCCGATTGAGCCTAGGCGACCTGCGCCGCAGGCGGTGCCGGGCGACTCCGTCGCCTCCTGTAGGCACCACCCGCCTCGCACGCCGAATGCCTGCACGTCGGGGCAGGACAAATCCTATGGGCAGACGGGCCGTACGGACCGACCGGAGTCGCGGAGGTGGTGGTGCCAATTCACACCTCCCGAATCGAAGTCCAGGTAGTACGCGCCGTCCGGGTTGCCCGTACTGAGCGAACTGGACCAGAAGTAGCCGTAGGAACCAACGTCGTAGAGGGTCGTGCCGCCGCGTAATCCCGCTGCAGGAAGAAAGATACAATTGCCCACGTAGCCGGATTTCTTGCTCACTATCTTGTAACCGTTAACACCATTCATTGTGGTCCGCGTCCAGGTGCAGTTGCTGGTGTTGCGTAATTCGTCCTGCTCGGCATTAGTCGGCATTCGCCAATCTCCACCCCAGTTTGCATGGGCGGCATCGTCTTCAGGGTCAAGGACACTATTGTTATCGGTAAAGCCGTTGTAACCATAGCTGCTATTGGTGCAGTATTTGGTCATGCTGTCATATGAGCCTTTGCAGTACTTGTAGGTGGACCAGCTGTAGTCGGACTTTGGTTCTGTCTCACCCCAGGCGAAGTAGTCACCATATTCCTCTGGCTTTGTGGCACCGACGTTGCAGTTGGCCCACTTGACACTCAGGCCAAGGTCAACGTACTCTGGTTCAATTGGCTTGACTGTCACTGAACAGGTGGCAGAAAACGAGCCGCTGGAGGCAGTGATGGTACAGGTGCCAACGGATACGGCAGTTACCTTGCCAATCTGATCAACGGTGACAACGCTGCTGTTGCTGGTGGTCCAGGTGACAGTGTTGCTTGTTGCTCCATTTTCGTACCGTACAGTCGCCGTCAAAGTTTCCGTTTCGCCTGGCTGAATTTCGATGGACTGTTTGCCAAGGCTGACGCCTATGACAGGAACAGGGCAGACGGGCCGCACGGAGTTGCCGCAGTAACGGGCAACGTAGTTTCTCGAGGAATAAAAATTCGAGTTGGAAATCAAGTAGGATGCACCATCCGACAAGCCCGCGAGGGAACTGGACAAGTAGCCGCCATCGGAGCCACTAAGAAGACCAAGTTTCGTACCTTTACAATATCCAGCCGCGGGAAGAAAAATGTAATTGCCAACATAACCCGACTTTTTGCTGACGACCTTGTAACCGCTAACGTTGTTCATCGTAGTCCAAGTCCAGGTGCAATTGCTGCTGTTACAAAGTTCATCCTGCTCAGCACTGGTAGGCATACGCCAGTCTCCGCCCCAGTTCACATGGGCGGCATCGTCCTCAAGGTCAAGGATAGTCTTGCTGTCGGTATATCCGTAGTAGCCGTAGCTGCTATTATTGCAGTACTTGGTCATGGTGGTTTCACTGCCCTTGCAGTACTTGTAAGTGGACCAACTGTAACTGGACTTTGGTTCTGTCTCGCCCCAGGCAAAATAGTCACCATATTCTTCCGGCTTTGTGGCTCCAACGTTGAAAGTAGCCCATTTGACACTTAGGCCAAGATCTACGTACTTATATGGGCTAGAGACTATTACGGAGCAAGTGGCGGAGTACGAGCCGCTGGTGGCTGTGATGATGCAGGTGCCAACTGATACGGCTGTAACCTTGCCAGTCTGGTCAACAGCGGCGACACCAGTGTTGCTGCTGGACCAAGTTACGGTGTTGCCGGTTGTTCCATTTTCGTACTGGACCGTTGCTGTCAGAGTTTCTGTGCCGCCTTCCATTATTTCAACGGACTGTCTGCTAAGGCTGATGCTTGTGACAGGAACTGGGCAGACGGGCCGTACGGACTGACCGTAGTCGCGGCCGCCGCTGCCGTCCCAATACACACCCCCCGAACCGAAGTACAGGCAGTACGCGCCGCCCGGGCTGCCCGTATTGAGCGAACTGGACCAGTAGTAGCCGTCGGAGCCAACGCGGTAGAGGGCCGTGCCGCCGCGGTATCCCGCTGCGGGAAGAAAAATATAATTGCCTGCGTAGCCGGACTTCTTACTTACTACCTTGTAACCATTAACGCCATTCATCGTGGTCCACGTCCAGGTACAGTTGCTGGTGTTGCGTAATTCGTCCTTCTCGGCCTTAGTCGGCATTCGCCAATCTCCACCCCAGTTTACATGGGCGGCATCGTCCTCAGGGTCAAGGACACTATTGTTATCGGTAAAGCCGTTGTAACCATAGCTGCTATTATCACAATATTTGGTCATGCTGTCATATGAGCCTTTGCAGTACTTGTAGGTGGACCAACTATAGTCTGACTTTGTTTCTGTCTCGCCCCAGGCAAAGTAGTCGCCGTAGTCTTCGGGCTTTTCGGCACCGACGTTGCAGGTGGCCCATTTGACGCTCAGGCCAAGGTCAACGTACTGCATATCTACTCTGTCCTTCTGCACTACTGTCACGTTCTTGTTCACCGAGCCGGTCACGACATCGGTCAGAGACAGAGAAAGTGTGGCCTGACGCTCTTCTGTACCGTCAGTATAGTCCTGCGCCGTTACCGTAAACTGGGTTGCGGACAGCCTGTTGACGGTAATCCACGCTGCGGTGTTAGTGATTTCACATACGCCATCAGTCTCAATAAGAACGGCATCGGATGTGCCACCCCTTCTGAAGAATGTCAGCGTGTCAGCCGATGTGCGCAGATAACGGGCGGCCTGAGTGGCCTGGATGCTGATGGGTGTCAAACCTTGTACCTTGACCGTAACATAGCTGCTGCGCGGTGTCGCAGACGGGTTATCCTTTGCCTTGATGGTGACAGAACTGTCATCAGAGCCACCGGTCAGAGATGCAGAAAGCCAGTCGGCCCCTGACTCTATTGTCCAATCGACATTGGACGACAGGCTGACCTGTGTGCTGCCACCCTTTGATGTAAAGTCCAAAGCCTTTGATGAAACAGTCAAATAGCGGCCGGCCTGATACACAGGTATTGCAATTGTCCGGCCTTCAATTTCAACCGATACAATACCGGTACGTGCCGTCCCAGATTCATTTGCAGTAGCACTGACACAAATGGTCTCATTTCCTGTGCCAGATGTGGGGCTTACGCTAATCCAGCCATTGTCCGAGCCTGCTACCCAGTCGGCATCGGACTCCAACTGAAATGTGAGCTGGCCGGCACGGGCCGAAAAATGGAGGGCGGTAGAATCGGCCGCAAGCGTATGACCGGCCTGGAAGACGTCTATTTCCCGCGGGCTGTCAACGGCTGCAGGAGTTATGTAAATCCTGTACTGGCGGGAGTCCGCATTATTGTTTTTCTTTACCTCAACCGTCACTGATGCGTTGCCCGTGCCGCTTGACGGTGTCACGGTTAACCACTCAGGCATACCGTCACAGAACTTCCACGGAGCATTGGATGTTACCTGTATCTGCAACTTTGCAGACGTTACAGGGAATTCAAGTTCCGTCCGGTCAACGCTAAGGTGTATGCCTTCCTGCCTGACAGGTATTTCTATCCGGTTCTGGGCAGACAGTTCAAGATAGACGAATCCCTCTCTGTCCAGAGTGGTGTTATTGGCCAACGCCTTTACACTGACTATAACAGTCCCGGCAGGACCTGTCTGCGGCGTGATTTCAAGCCATGAATATGCAGTCCTGGCTGTCCACCCGGCATCGGACTGTACTGATACGCTTTCCGTACCGCCGCCAACAGGGAAAGTCAGATTTTTGGTCGTACTGCTTATGTTGGCGGGACGCTGTGTGACAGTAATGTATTCCAGGCTCTCACTGGTTGACACCTCTATCTTGACAGAACGGGATACGTTTGTTGTGTTGGCTGTAACTGTGACCGTCACGTTGTCTGCAGACTTGGATGCACTGCACCAAGATGACGAATTGGACGGTACAGATACCTTCCATGAGTCGGTATTGGAAATGACCGGCACTTCTTTGCTTCCGGCAGCACCGTCAAGAACTATACTTGAAATCTGGGGAACTGCCGAATAGCTGCAGCGGTCCTGCGTGACTGTAAGCTGTGTGCTGTAGTTCCAGTCATCTTCACGGGAGCGCAGGGTTATGATGCCGACCCTTGACGTTGTGCTGGCGTTCTCCTTGACCGTCACTTTGATTATTGCAGTATTTGAGCCGGATAAAGATGATAAGGTTATCCATGATGGTATATCCGTGAACTCCCATGATGTATTGGTTGAACTCACCGACAAATCTGAAGATTCTGATTCCGAGCTGAATGTCAGACTATGAGCCGATATGTTCAGCTGGCGGATTGTTACAGAAGGCACCATCCCGCTGAACGGCTCTCCTTTGTCTTCACATGAAATCAGAACTGCTGCAAGGAATGGTATTGCCAGCAATGGCAGTATTATATTTTTCAGTCTCATTGTCATCTGCATTAGAAGTATAGTTCAACACCAATTTCAGCAGCAAACCCGGAACACCAGTCACAGACAAGTGACGTGTACTTGTCAAGCTGTTCGGCAATAGGACCCATCCGGACCGGTTTAAGATAAGATGGTCTTGCAACAAGGGCAATATGCCTTAAAGGAGAGTATTCAAGTTTAAGACCGGCCATGGCACTCAGTACGCCGGTCTCCTGGTCTTCACTCTGTATTACCAGGTTTGAAACGCCGGCCTGCGGCGTTATCCGGAACATATTGTTCAGCCTTATGCCGTAACCCAATACGGCAGACAGTTTTGACTTGCACTGATACTGGCATTCCACATATCGGGTCGAGGAGGCCTCTGTCGCAGGGTCAGTCACCCAGTATATGGTCACTTTATCCTTATTGGGACTGTAATAACCTATTTCCATGTTCAGGTCATGCAGGTATATTCCGGCACTGAAGTCAATGTCTCCACCAAGACCGTACAATGCACTCAGTTGTAACTGGTTCCGTGTCAGCAGACGTTTTGGCATATCAATGGAAATTTCCGGATGAATGGCATCTATATGCATAGTCTTGTGGTATGTCTCATAGCCCTGCTTGGAAAGCCGTATGTCGTGGTCACCCGATGACATTTCCTTCTGGAACGGAGTTATTCCCTGCGCCTGTCCGTCAATTGTCAGTGACGCTCCTGACGGATTCGACTTGAATACAGCCTGGAATACATCACTCAACTTGACACTGACACTTTCCATCTGACCTTCCTTTACAGTTACCGTTGTCTTGTACGGGCTGTAGTCTTGGCGAATGAGTTCTATTTCATGGTCACCTATCAGGATGTCTCCCTGCAACAACGGTGTCTCACCCACCTCCTTGCCGTCCAGCAGGACTGTAGCCCTGCCGGGAGTGCTGGTTATGGACAGCGTTCCGTAAATGGGCTGCGGTGCCGGAGCCGATACCGTTTTGGTTCCACGGGCTTCAAGCGTGAATGATGTCACTCTTGACCTGTGCCCAGCAAGACGCGTTTCCACCTGATACATGGCCGGATCCAACTGACCTGTCCATGAACCGTGTCCTACCAGTTCGTTGTTGAGGTAAATTTCGGCATCGGACATGGGGCATTCTATGGTGACCGTTCCCTTTGACGACTTGAGCGCAACGCTTATTGTCTTCTTTTCAGAATCGACCTGGATTATTCCGTCCTCAGGACTGTAACCTGGAGCCTCTACATGATAGCTGTGACTGCCGTATGACAGAAGTTGCGACACGCTGCCTTCCAAATCAAGCTGGTACAGGTTGTCATCAATTCTTACCGATGCCGTTTTGGGTTCGACCATAATAGTCACGAACTGTGCCGATACCTGATCTTCAACTATGGTACGCACTTTGCCTGAAACAAGCCGCAGTTCATACGTGCGTCCCTTCTCGACCGGGATTGGGATGCTCCAGTCACGCAGCACGCCAAGCTGCTGGTGCGCTATTGTCAGTTTGCCGGTTCCGAACGGCACATAAACCCATACCTCGCCGGTCTTCTGTTCCGATGCGACAATGCCAAGCATGCCGTTGTCAAAGGAGAACCCGGTCTCTGATGTGACCACCTTTATGAGCGCTGCAACATCGCCGTTCTGGTCTCGTTTCATGGTGCCGGCAGTGTTGGCTGTAAGGTCCGTCTCAAGCAGTTTGAAGCTCTCTACCGACAGGGACTGCGCACCCAGTGCAACCGCAGTCAGAACAAATGCAATTGAAAGGAATATCTTTTTGAACATGACTTCAAACCTTCATGCGGAATAATGAGTTTCAAAAATAAACAAAAATTTGCATCTATCGGATTAGACCAAATCATTATCTTTACACGTGGAATTGGATACCAATGACAATTTGTAAAAATACCATTCACTATGAAAACAGGAAAATTGACAGAAGAGTCAGCAAACGCCGTGGATACTCCCGTCTGCGGCAAGTATGTAAATCTTATGAACGATGTGGCGTTATCTTAAGTGGAGGATAAGGCGAATTATCACAAGTATATTGTTATCACAAGTTGACGATTATTAATTGGCATAAATGATTGATA
>JAGHSY010000019.1 GCA_018065615.1 Candidatus Colenecus caballi
GCCGGTAGGAGCCATGAGCACGTCTCTCTGCCTGTGCCGGGCAAGTGTACGGACCAGAGCACTGACCAGCGTTGTCTTTCCTGTTCCGGCATAACCTTTCAGCAGGAACATCGGCTTCGCCCCGGAATCGCTGACAAAATTTGCCAGCAGATTTGCGGCGACCGACTGTTCGTGAGTGGGTTCAAAGGGAAAGTTTCTTACAATATCCTGGTATAAAGGGGCAATCATCAGAATTCAAAAGTGAAAAAATGTTGTTTTATAGCCTAATATGGATAATTGTTATATTTTTGCGAAGCGAAAATAAAAAAATTATATCCCGATATGAAAAAAGTAATCAACATTCTTCTTGGCCTCTGCGTTATTGGGTTGATTTACATCACCTATGGTAGCATTATGGGTCCTATCAGGTTCCAGAATGAAAAGGGAACTCGTGACAAAGCAGTCATTGAAAGACTGATGGACATTAAAAATGCCCAGACGGAGTACAGCTATCAGCACGGTGGTGAGTATTGCGAAAACTTTGACACCCTGATTGAATACATCAAGAACGCACGTATTCCTATCATCAAGAAGAATGGTGAACTGACCGATGACCAGATGGAAGCAAACTGGACTGAGCCCACAGTTCTGGAACTCTATGAAAAGGCACAGCTTGCACAGGAACTGTCAATGCAGCTCAAAGGCTCAAAGGCAAAGAAAAAGGCCATTGAAGCTGACACCCTGTGGCAGAAGGCTTATGACGCAGGTCTGGCCACATTGAATCCCGATGGCACCAGAACACTGCTTCTGACCCGTGATACCGTATGGATTGAACTTATGGACTCTCTCTACAAGGGCCGTTTGAATCCTGACTCACTGAACTATATTCCTTACGGCAACGGCGCACAGTTCGAACTTTCAACATCAACCGATACCGCCAAGTCAGGTCTGGTACAGTACTCATTCCTGTGCCGCGCTCCATTCGAGACTTATCTTGAAGGTCTTGACAAGCAGGAAATCATCAACCTTCTTGAAGACTGCGACGACCGTGGCCGTTTCCGCGGACTCCAGGTTGACCCCAACTCAGGAAACTGGGAATAATCCTTTCAGGATATCATAAAAGAAAAATCCACCCGCAAAAGCAGGTGGATTTTTTGTTTTCAACGGAAGAAGGAGAAATGGACGGAGCCGTACACCTTCATGTCCGTAAAGCGGGGATGTCCGGCAAAATTGTTGTCCTTTCCGTGTTCCAGAACGAATATTCCGTCATCGGCCAGCAGCCCGTTTCCAAGCACCAGATCAGGTATCTCGGCAATATTCTCCAACTGATACGGAGGGTCTGCGAATATGAAATCGAACTTTGTATTGCAGGTGCTTATGTATTTGAAGACATCGGCCTTAAGAGGCAGGCACCTGTCCGTCTTTACGGTATTCATGACCTGACAGATGAAATTGTAATGGGCCGGTTCCTTTTCAACTGACACGACCTTGGAACAGCCGCGTGAAACAAGCTCTATGCTTATGCTGCCGGTGCCGGCAAAAAGATCCAGGGCTGTGGCGTCTTCCAGATCAATTCTGTTGGCCAGAATGTTGAACAGGCTCTCCTTGGCAAAGTCAGTTGTGGGTCTTGCGCTGAAGGTTCTGGGTATGTCAAAACGACGGTGCCTGTATATTCCGCTGATTACTCTCATAGCTGTCTATTATTATGCAAAGTTAACTAATCAGAAGACATGAGCAAACAAAAATCAGCGGCCGCGCTGCATTCCACCGGGCATTCTGCCACCTTGAGCCATGCCGCCGCCACGGGGTCCGCCGCCCTGCATCATCTGACGTGAATCCTGACGGGCTTCCTTGCGGGCAGCATGAGTTCCGAACAGGTTCACACGCAGAATGAAGTGCACCATAATGTAGCTGTGTACACTGTTGTTCTTGGTATCGGTACGGCCTGTCGTTGATACAGAACGGTTCACGTTGCTTTCATCGTTCAGAATATCGTAGTACTGGATCTGCAGTGTGCCGGCATTGCCCTTGAAGAAACTGATTGACGCATTGGCATTCCATATCAGGTCATCACGGTTGTACGAACCGCTGTAGCCGCGGCGGCTCTGCATGGTAATGTCCGTACCCATCTGTATGTTATGCCATGGAAGGCGGCCGTTGGCGCGCAGACCGTAGCTGAAGGTATATGTGTCCATATCACCGTTCTGGCGCTGGTCATTTTCGGAATGGTTGAAATTGAAGCGGCCGTTTGCCGTCACCTCGACCGCATTGGTCCTGTATGTGACCGATGCGTTCTCACCTGCGGTAACCGTATTGGTCTTGCTCAGCACGGCGGCACCGCTTGCCCCCTGAACATAGTTGCCTATGCTGCCAGTACGCATATAGCTTTCCTGATGACGGTACTGCGCATTGGCACTGGTGGAATAACGCCAGGCCGTGTTGGGTATGGTCTGGTTGAATGTCAGGTTGGTCGATGTGCTCCAGTTGTTCCAGAAGCCGTCCATATTCTGGGGTTGGGTTACTGACACGCCGGTCATGGGGTCATAGTCCGTACGCTGTGAAATGTTGCGCAAGGAATTCTCAAGTGTGACACGAAGGTTTATGGTCTTCTGGGTTTCCTGAATGTAGTCCTGATAATTGGCCTCAATTGTATTTCTAAGGGTTGGCAGCAGTGCCGGATTGCCTTTTCTTATATTCAGCGGATTGCTGTTGTCTGTAATGTCAATCATGTCTTCCATGCTGGGCTGGCTGGTGTTGGCACGGTACTGGATCTGAAGGCTTCTGTTACGTGTCCAGCGGTAACGGTAACTGAAAGAAGGACTCCAGTTGTACACAACCCTGGACGTGTCACCTATCACATTACCCATATACTGGAAATTGTCCATACCTGTATATTGCGGCATGAAATTGATGCCTATGTTCAGGTTCATCCTGTCTGTGTTGTGACGGTACTGAAGTGAAACGGTGTGATTCCTTGACACATTTGTAGCATGACGGCTCAATGAATCATTAAGATACCGTTCCAGTTCATACGGTATGTTCCAGTCTTCATACCAGTCATCAACAGACGGAAGCACATAGGTCTCACGGTTCTGGGTACGGTTCTGCACCTGAACCTGATAACTGAGCTGCACATTGCGCTTGCCACCGTCAAAAGGTTCACTCCACATGACACGGCCGGACCAGTTGCTGTTGTCTGTCGGACTGACATTGTAACGGTTCATTATGGTGTCACGGCTGTGCATCTGATAATACTTCTGGGTCGATGCGGAATAGCTGTCACTGGTTCCATGTGTGGCCCCGTATGTGAAGCGGAAGGTCAGATTGCGCCCGTCTTCCGAAAACTTCTTGTTGAACTGGAACTCACCGTTCAGCTGGTTGTTGCCGCTCTCGCTGTAATTGTGGCTTTCCTGTGAATTGACTCCAATGGAATCAAGCATGTACATTGGCAGCGAACTGTACTGATTGATAATGTCAACCAGATCAGTGGCTATGTGCGGATCCTGGTTGAATGTCACGGAACTGCTTCTTGAACCGTTGTGATTGCGGCTTATCTGGAAACTTGGGCGGAAAATGATGTCAATAGTAGTGTCCGGACGCCATTCCATGCGGAATTCACCGTTAACGCTGCCGTTGCCGCTGTCACTGTTCGAACTGTTGTTCCGGAATGATGAAGCCTGATGCTGTGTGGCAAACTGTTCACTCTCGGATTCACTCAGAGAGCGCGATGAGGAACCGTTCCAGCGTACGTTGCCGCCCACAACAAGCGGATACTCGTTGCGGCGCCTTGGATACTGTTCACCTATATTCTTTGAAAAGTTGACACCAATCTGCGTATTCTGGCTGACACCGTTGCCACGGCCGGAATTCTGAGTATTGGCATTGACAGAGAACTGCGTGTTGGCCTCAAAGCGGTTCAGTATGTATCGGCCTGAATACAGGAACTTGAGCCATTCACCGTAATCGTTGTCACCCACCGGAACGCCCAGACCGCCATCCATGTTGTGAAGCCAGCCCTTGCGCATGTTGGGTTTGATCTGCAGGTCCATGACCGTTTCATCCTCACCGTCATCGATACCGGTAACACGGGCCAGGTCACTCTTGCGCTGGTAGGTCTTGATGCGGTGTATTATGTTGACCGGCAGGTTTTTGGTTGCCATCTGGCGGTCGTTGCCGAAATATTCCTGACCGTCAACCAGAATGCGGGACACGGTCTTGCCGTTGACAGTTATGCCGCCGTTCTCATCGACCTCAACACCGGGCAGACGCTTTATGAGCTCTTCAAGGACAGACCCTTCAGGGACGCGGTAGGCGCTTACGTTGAACATGAGCGTGTCATCGACCACCTGCGTTGGCGGCAGAGCCTCTTCAATGACGGCTTCGGCCAGCATTATGGTGGCGTCCATCATCTTGAACACGCCAAGCGGACGTTCGCGGTCCTCCTTGATGATCTTGAAATTGTAGTCCTGGGTGGTGTAGCCCATGAATGAATAACGCAGGAAATAGTCGCCTACCGGAACTTTCTTAATGTTGAACCAGCCCTCATTGTCAGTCACGGTGCCATGAATGAATGTGGTGTCTGGAAGCTGGAAAAGCTGGACGGTAACCTGCGGCATGTCCTCGGTCGTGGAGCCGTCAACAATGCGGCCGTTCAGAGCGGCCTTGCCTGTAAGTTTTGATTTTTCCTTGGAGTCCGATTTCTGGGCATTCAGACCAGACGGAATGAGCAGCAGGAATATGGTCAGTAACTGGAATATTCTTTTCATAAGGAGGCAATACTTCAATTGGACCTCTTTTAATTTAAAAGGTTTAGCGGCATTAACATTATTTGTATATACATTTGTGTCATGACACAGTTCAATGACATACTGGCAAACGCTTTTGCGGCGTTGGCAGATGAGAACGGCACCCCCTACCCTGACGGCGGAGCTCAGGCCTGGGGAATGGCGGGACAGGCCTATCTGTCTTTTGCTGACGGGCGACTGCCGGCTTCAAAGCTGCGGGAACTACAGTACCAGGCACGCGACAGCTACGGGCCGGTCATTCTGGACTGCAAATGGTATGACCGGCTCAAAGCCATGTGTCTGGACGGACAGGACATTTCCGAATCACTGTTTCTGGAAATGCTTGACTTTTTGAGAGAAGGATAATATATTTGTGAAAGAATCATAAAATTGCAATTATGAAAAAGATTCTTACATTTTGCCTTGCCATCCTGCTTGCGGTTTCCGCTCAGGCACAGATGCTGAACTTTCCACAGTTCGGCAACACACTGAAGATAACCGGCAATCCCGTCATCGGACTTGAAGGACTGTCAGTTGGTGATGAAGGCTACGTCACTTTCCAGATCATAAATGAAAGTGACACGGAATACAAGGGGCCGCTCTACCTTAGAATCTTTGAACGGGAAAGCAGTTTCCAGGTTCTGGCCTGCAGGAAAATCAGCGTTAAGCCAGGCAGGGAATATTCTGTCACAACCGTATTCCCCACAGACCGTCTGGCCGCCTATGCCCGATATTTCATAGGTTTCGAATACGATGAGGACGGCCACACCGTACCAATGTCATACGTCACTCCGGGACCGCTCAAGACATTCATGCTGCTTCCGCCCATCATCAACAACCCGAAAAAGAAATCACCTGTCAAGGCAAAGGTGAAGGAAGTGAAGAACCGCAAATAAAAAAAGTCGGTATTTATTGGATAATCTCACAAAAAGGAATACCTTTGCACCGCTTTCAGGAGATCCTGTCGGATCCCGCAAGTATCGGGGTGTAGCTCAGCCCGGTTTAGAGTACGCGTCTGGGGGGCGTGTGGTCGCTGGTTCGAATCCAGTCACCCCGACTGAAAGGAGTAGATAACTATCTGTCAAACAGGTAGTTATCTATTTTTATACTCCGAACTTTTTTCGGACTTTCTGTTTCCCCGGCTCAGTCGATATTTAGTGGGGGCTGAAGCCATCAGTGTCTGTTTGAAAGTTATACTTTTGGCTTCTCAAACAGACTATAATGGAATCAGTATTATTAG
>JAGHSY010000024.1 GCA_018065615.1 Candidatus Colenecus caballi
AACGATGAGATATCCATCCGCAGTGCTGTTGTAACGGCATTGCGGATGATTTTCTTGAAAGTAAGCCCCTCTCAGCAGAAGAGCAGTGGCTCCTCAGGCGGCGGCTCTGCATCAGAGAGCTGTTTTGGGACAATTCATGAAGGGACAAAAAAAAGACGCGGATCACTGATCTGCGTCTTTTATTTTTTTTGAGGAAATTTACTTGGCAGCTGCGAGAGAAGCCTTGCGGAAATCCTTCATAAGCTTTTCAAGTTCAAGAGAAGCCTTGCGTGCACGTGTGCCGGCAGCTTTGTTACCCTTTTCAATCTGAGCGTTTGCATCCTTAGCGAAATCAGCATAAAGTTCTGCAACCTGTTTCAAAATATTCTCCATAATAGTTGTTATTTAATTGATTAATAAAAATCTACTGCCACAAAAATAAGGATATTTCCATTAGTTGCAAAAATTCGATGTCCTTTTTTCAAAAAAAATGTCAAAACATTTAATTTTTCTGTTGATTTCAGCAAATTGCTGCTCCAAGAGCCTTCTGAAGGGGGTATTTTTAAAAAAAGCGGACAGAGTTCTCAAGAAAGGTGAAAGTGGACTGATAGTCTCACCGAATTTGACTATTTTTGTGACATATTAAAAAGGTATAATATGAAAAAGACACTTCTGACTGTTTTAGGTTGCATCTTATACGTTTTTGCTTGTGCTGCAAATGTCATTGATCCCAAGTATGGATTTGGTGCCGTTCCCGTTGATGAAAACGGACGTGTGTATTTTTCAGAATCATTTGACATTCCAGACGGTATGACCGACGACCAGTGTTATGATATGATCATGAATTGGGCAAAAGGACGTTTTGCATTGCCTTACGCGTATGTAGGACGTATTCTGAATGAAAGTCCTGAAACCCACAGGTTCGTCTTTCATGTTGAGCAGAACATAGTGTTCAAAAGCAAGGCTCTTGTAGTGGACGAATCAAGAATAACATACAATTTCACAGCGGCAGTCAGTGGCGGCACCGTTACGCTTAAAATTGCAGACATCAAATACCGTTATGAGGAAAACCGCGAAGGCGGAGGCATAGCGGTTTCAGCTGAAGAATGGATAACTGACAACGAATGCTACAACAGAAAAAAGACCAAGTTTCTTAGAAGTACCGGCAAATTCCGCATCAAAACCATTGATTTGAAGGATATACTTTTCAAGAATGTCAGGGAACTGATCTGCGAATAATATGGCCAGACAGAAAGAACTCTATTCCATTCTCGGCATTGACGACAGTGCATCGGACAAGGAAATACAGGATGCTTATGACAGACTGATCAGTTCCTGTCCGGAAAATGCCCCTGAACATGCCCGCATAGTCCAGGCATACAGCATTCTGTCCGATATGGACAAACGTGCGCAGTATGACATTACCGGAAAAGTCAGCAACAGAACAAGGCGCAGGAACACTACATCTTCAAACGGACTGGAAAAGGCCAGATATACACTGAACACCCTGTTTCTGGCCGGTGCAGCCATTACGACCGTAATGTTCATCCTGCAATGGTGCGGATTCAGCACCACCCCATTCTATTGGGCTTGCGGCATATCAATTGTCATCAAAGTGGCAGAATACATTATCAGACTCATACCGTAACATGCCAGTCTTTCCTGTCCGAAATATCCTTCTGCGTTCAGTATCAGTTTTGTTTCTGACACTGGGTGCAACATGTGTCATTAAGGCGCAAAGCACCCTTTCCCAGAACCAGGACGGATTCTTTGGCGAGAAGATGGACGGGTTCATGAATATGGACCCTGACAAGGATTCCACAGTGGTGGAGCGCACCGTATCAAAAGATTACTGGCAATGGACAATTGACCGGAACACAGGTCTGCCGGCAGAAATAAGACCAGACACACTGCACCATTCATTCCAGAATGCCCATCTCACAGAAGGCATGTTCGGAACGTACAGCCATTTGGGAAACATGGGTTCACCCAGGCAGTCAAGACTGTATTTTGAGCGCAAGCCGTTGAATGACTTCATATTTGATGCCCCTTATGATTTCTGGGTAAAGTCACCGGAACAGTTCCGGTTCACCGACACCAAGTCACCTCACATGAATCTGACGTACTTCAAGGGAGGAAACAAACGGACAGGCGAAGAACATCTAAAAGGTTATTTTGCCGCCAATTTCAACAAAAAGGTCGGAATCGGACTTGACATGGACTATTCTTTGGGCCGCGGCCGGTATGACAGCCAGTCAACGTCCCTTTTTGACGCACGGCTGTACACTTACTATCGGGGTGACATATACAACATGCACGTGACTGTCAACAGGGATGAGATGAAAATTGCCGAAAACGGAGGCATACAGGACGTACGTTACATTACCACCCCAGAGGCCATGGCAGAGGGACGCAAGCAGTTTGCTCCCGAGGACATTCCCTTCAGACTTTACTACAACTGGAACAACATTAAGCATTTACAGGGCCTGTTTGCCCAGAACATAACTCTAAGGGCCGATGTTGAAAGGACTGACAGCATTGGCGACACCGTATTCACCAGGACTGAATATGTCGAGTACGGAAAGGTTGCTCATACTCTTGAAATTGGAAGTCTCCAGAAACGCTACATAAACTACCAGATGCCGTCAGGGTATTATGAGCACACGTTCCTTCACAATGATTCCATTGATATGATGAACAATTTCTATGTTACAAACACCGTATCGGCATCACTGATTGAAGGTTTCAGGAAATGGGCATTTGCCGGTCTGACCGCATTCGCCCGATTTGACTACCGGCAGTTCACCATGCCGGACACAGTGCCCGGCAGTGCAGCATCGGAATACAGGCATAAATACAGAAAAGGCAATTTCTCAATTGGAGGACAGCTGGAGAAGTCCCAGGGGGACAATCTGACTTTCCGTGCAGGTGTGGAGACCGTTCTGGCAGGCACAAACATTGGTGACATTACGCTGGACGGCAACATGGAACTGAAATATCCGGTTCTGGGAAAGGATGCCAGAATTGGAGCCAGCGCCAGGCTGTCAGCACTTGACTCTCCATTGTTCCTGGAAAAGTACCATTCCACATTCGCCTGGTGGGATGAAGACTTTGACAAGGAATTCAAGACCGGAATTGGGGGGTATATTGACATTGAAAAGACCGGAACAAGGCTGCAGCTTGATGTGGAAAATGTTGCAGGATACATCTATCTGAAAAATGAAGCTGGAAAAAATGTCAACAATGACGGCGTTTCACAGCCCATGTACAACATTAAAGCATTCCAGCATGACGGTTCCATTCAGATTGTCAGTGCCACACTCCAGCAGAATTTCAAACTTGGACCGCTTCATTGGGACAACAATGTCACTTATCAGATTTCCGGAAACAGGAGTGTAATTCCGCTGCCTGACCTGAACATCTTCTCTGACATTTATTTCAAATTCATTTACTACAAGCGTCTGCACATGGAAGTTGGAGCCAATGCCCTGTTCTTTACAAGATATGACGCTCCCGGCTATTGTCCTGCAGTCGGTATGTATCACACCCAGAATGAATCATTCACACAGAAGGTGGGCGGTTACCCGCTCATTACAGGCTATGTAAACTGCATGCTAAGGGGGGTACGTTTCTATGTCATGTACTACCATGCCAATGACGGTCTGATGAGCAACCGGGATTCCTTCATCGTTCCGGGATATCCGGCCAATCCCGGCATGTTCAAATTCGGACTGAGCTGGACTTTATTTGACTGATTGGAATTATGATCAGATGGGGATTCATAGGATGCGGTGAGGTGACTGAAAAGAAGAGCGGTCCTGCATTTGCAAAAGCGGACGGTTCTATGGTATGCGCAGTAATGAGCCGTGACGCAGCCAAGGCGCGTTCTTATGCTGAACGCCACAACATTGGGAAATGGTACACTGACGCTCAGGAACTCATTGAGGACCCTGAAGTTGACGCTGTATATATTGCAACACCGCCATCATCACATGCCACATATGCCATTATGGCCATGAAATCAGGAAAGCCAGTCTATATTGAGAAGCCGATGGCACAGAGCTATGATGAATGCATGAGAATAAACCGCGTGTCCAGAGACACCGGAGTTCCATGTTTCGTTGCATACTACCGCCGATATCTGCCATATTTTCAGAAAGTCCAGGAACTGAAAAACAGAATAGGAACGCTTATCAATGTCCAGATAAGGTTTGCACAGCCCCCAAAGGAACTTGACTACAACAGGGACAATCTGCCCTGGCGTGTCTGTCCTGACATTTCAGGCGGCGGTTATTTCTATGACCTTGCTCCGCATCAGATTGACATGGTTCAGGAAATCTGCGGATGCATCATTGACGCCTACGGACTGAGCAGCAACAGAGCAGGTCTCTATCAGGCCGAAGACACTGTAAGCGCCTGTTTCAAATTTGAAAACGGCCTTGTCGGTTCCGGCTCATGGTGCTTCGTGGCTGATGAATCTGCCAAAGAAGACCGCATTGAACTGATTGGAGACAAGGGCATGATATGTTTCTCAATCTTCACTTTCCAGCCCATCGCCCTACATGACAGCGAGGGACGCCATGAATATGACATCCCCAACCCCGAACATGTCCAGTTCCCGCTGGTCCAGGCTGTTGTTGACCATCTGAACGGCAAAGGAACCTGTACATGTGACGGCATAAGCGCCACCCCCACCAACTGGGTTATGGACAGGATTCTTGGAAAATTCTGATCAGAAACAGAATCCCAGTGTCAGCTGGCACTTGTTTGTCGTGTATCGGTATTCCGACAGGGCATCTTCAGCATACAGGGCAAACTGGCTGGTTCTGTTCGAATGGATAAAAGCGAAATCGGCATAGAACTGGGTGCCGTCTTCTGGTGCCGAGCAGAATCCGATACCACAAGTCCAGTTGTCTGTGCGTCCGGTAAGTTCCGACTGGCAGTCCTTGCGTTTCATATTGAAATCGGTATCACCCTGATAGGCAAAGACATTGTTCTTGAACTTGGGACCGGTAACGTTGTATCCTGCACGCAGGCTGAACTTTCCGATGTTCTGCTCTATACCGAAACTGCATGTCGAATAGTTGGAATAATCCACCGCACCCTGTGCCATTTTGGAATTATTGACATTCAGTGATGAACGGCCTGTAAAATACCCTTCGAATTCAAAGCCAAGGGCCGTATGTCCGAATGTAAGCCCTGTACTGAAATCAAAAGACCATGGAGAAGTGAGCGTATAATCTACAGAATTGGTGAACTTCTCTGCCGGATCATTGTGGTTCTCTTTAAGCAAACCATTCTCAACATAACAGTCATCATACAGATAGTCGGAATAATACAATGTCTGTCTGAACAATGTCGGACTCTTGACAGCCAGACCGAACCTGATGGCCGGGACGGGACGGAAAATGGTTCCCAAAGCAACGTTCCAGCCGCTGCCTGTAGCAGAATTCATGAAATCCACATTGGTATAGTCCAAGCCGTTAGGGAAGTCTGGATGCTTGCCACGCTCATAGCGGTCATACAGGTAACCTTCAGACCATGTGTCCGTTGAAAGAATACCTACAGTAAGACCCATATAGAAGACATCATTGCAGTTGTAGGAAAGGTTCATATCCCATGATTTGACAGTATTTCTCTGCCTGTCCTGGAAATCACGCCACAGTTCATATCCGTCTGCATCAAGTATGGCATCATAATATGTCAGTGTCATGTCATTCTTGAAAAGGCGTCTGTATGAGAATGCAAAATTCAGGCTGCTGCCATATCCGTCACCCCCGGCTATGACAAGTCCGATGTTGTCCATACCTCCGAACAGTTCGGACTTGACATTGTCAGACTTTGCCTCCAACGGTGATGATGTCAGTCCTGTATTGGAACCGGCCATTGACAGGGAGATGTTGATGTCACTCTTATGATATGTGCCAATGCCGGCAGGATTCTTGCTTATTACTGAAATGTCACTGCCAAGTGCGCCCATTGCGCCGCCCATGGACACATAACGTGCGGTTCCGTTCAAATCCTCGTCAAAAAGTTTGGCGGCATCGAATGATGTCTGGGCCTGAATGGCCGATGCGGCAAGAATTGCCATTGAAAATATAGTATATCTGATAGTCTTCATATCTGTAATAATTAATGGTTACTGTTCATGTTTCAGGCAAACGTATCAACGTCTTGAACCTGAAGATACGCTCCTTGAACCGCCGCCTGAACTCACGCTGCGGCTGCTGGAGCTTGAACTGCTCACGCTGCGGCTGCTGGAGCTTGAACTGCTCACGCTGCGGCTGCTTGAACTTGAACTGCTCACGCTGCGGCTGCTTGAACTTGAACTGCTCACGCTGCGGCTGCTTGTACCCGAACTGCTCACGCTGCGGCTGCTATTACCTGAGCTCCCTACGCTGCGGCTGCCGGAGTTATTTGAAGGAGCCGTAGTGACTGTCCTGCCGGCTGCGTTGTTTGAACTGCCTGAAACAGAACGGTTTGAGTTGGAATTTGTGCTGCTGGGGCGGTCATAGCTGGTCGATGGCTGAGCGGAACGTGTGCTGCTTACCGAACGGGAACTGCTTGCAGAACTTGAACGGCTTGACGTTGCAGGTGCCACGCTTCTGACAGGTGATGACTGCTGGGTCACGCTCCTGGTTGAAGAGCTCTTGGCATTTCCTGACGTACCTGAAACGCTGCGTGAACTTGAAGTCTGTGAGACGCTGCGTGAACTTGAAGTCTGTGAGACGCTGCGTGTACCGGAAGCCTTTGATACACTCCTTGATGTGGAAGCCTGTGACAGGCTGCGTGTCTGTGCTGCACTGGAAGTGGAACGTACGCTGCGGTTGACAGTTGAAGCAGTTGCAACATGCCTGTCTGTAGTGGAACGGCTCAGTCCGCGGTCCCAACCGCCATTTGCGCGACGGTTCGGTGCAAAGGCCGATGCCCGGCGGGCTGCAGGTGACACATATACTGAACTGTAATAGACAGGACCGGCATGATAGCTGTAGTGGTAATAGTGTCCGGGGCCGTAATACCACGGATCACGGTACCATGGATCGTAATACCACGGATCATAGAAGAAAGGATCGTAGTAATATGTGTGTGAGTAGTACCAGTAGCGGTCATCAAAGTAATGGTCCCAATAGAGGACATCCCAGAGAATGTCATCGTACAGGCTCAGATATGAAGCGACTGGACGGTGGAAACGGTACAGACGACGTGTCACGTAAAAATCTTCCATGGCATCGGAATAGCCCTGTGCGTATGAACCGTTGCCATCGGACTTTCCATCAATGACATAAACGGTGTCATGGACGAATACGGTCGGTACGTCATCCAATACGGTTCCGTCCTCATACTGCACCTGGCTGGTGCCATAGGAATAACGGCGGTTATACTCGTCCGGATCACGGTCAACAATGATCTGGGGAGTCACATACTCCTTTTCTGCAACTGCAGGAGCGGTCTCTACAGGAGTGCGCGTTACTGTAGCGGTCTTTGCCTGTGACGAATTGCTCTTGCTGCTGGAATACAGGTCATTTCTCTGTGCACCGGCTGTCACTGTGACCGCCAGAAGTGCCATAACGAACATAGACTTTTTCATAACCGTATTGTTTTGTGGTTTCTTTCCACGACAAAAATAATACGGTATATCCATCCTTTTCAGGGAAAAATCCTATTTGTGCGGGGGAAAATCCCTAAAAAGACCCAGGTGGTATTGTTTTGTAGAGAATACAGGAGGCAGGCTTATCAATTCATGAACAAAATACGGCTACTTTTTGTTCAACGCCACCGACTTTGAGATGGGGCACCCCGCTCACAAGGCTCCTAGGACACATGACTTAGGCACAGACGAATACCATGAACAAAAAACGGCGGCTTTTTGTTCAACGCCACCGACTTTGAGATGGGGGCCCCCGCTCACAACGCTCCTGGGACACACAGGTCATGGGCAGATGGAATCTCGGCGCAGAAAATGGCATGAACCTGCGCCGACAACGGCAGACAGGATGCGGGCACCCCGCTCACAACGCTCTTGAGACACGCTGTCTCTAAACATTCATCTGATTCTCAGGTTCTCAAAATCCTTGTCGGAGCCGTTGAACACGTTGAAATCCGTATAGCCGTCTATTCCATCGACTTTTGCTCTGTCTGTGAACTGCCAGAATGACCAGTTGTGGTCTGTGGCCGGTCTGCTGACATAATAATGGGCTACCCAGAACGGATAATTGTCAAATATCGGATTGTTCAGATAATTATGTCGGAATTTGGCCGATGTATATATTATCGGTCTAACGCCGTAATGTGACTCCAAGGCAGAAAGGAAGTCAACAAGTTCACGCTGAAGCGCTTCAGCAGAACGTCCCGGGCGTTCGACATCGACCACAGGAGCCAGATCACCTTTTTCCAACCGGACATTGCTGATGTAGAAATCGGCCTGTTTTCTGGGCGATGTTCCGGGATTGTAGAAATGATATATGCCGCACACGAAACCGGCCTTCCGGGCACTTTCAATATTGGTTCTGAAACTTGAATCCAGGAATGTTCCGCCCTCTGTAGCTTTAATGAACACGAACCTTACTGGGATATCATCGGATTTCAAGGTGGCGGAAACACGGTTCCAGTCAATCTGTCCCTGATGGTGTGACACGTCAATTCCATAGCAGCCATACCCCTCCGGAAGACAGGTGCCATATTCCTTAGTGCCCACACATGGCATCCACCTGTAGAAATACGGCTTGAGCAGCAGGTAATAGGACAGCAGCAGAACTGTCAGAACAGCCGCGCCAGTAATGAGCCAATGCAGCCAGTCCGGAAGCATGCCTGTGCGGTTTTTCTTCTTTGGCGTCTTTTTTCTTTTTGTCCTGACCGACTTGTCCTCAAAATATAAAGAGGGCCTTCCACCCTTTGCAGGTTTGGAAGCCCCTCTTTTTTTTGTACTGCCTGTCCGTCCGGACATAACAAGTATTACTTATGTTCCAGTTTCAGAGTCTTGGTCGGCTGGTCGCAGACTTCTGACGGACCGAAATACTGAATCGGACCGGGATATACGAATGCCGTTTGAATGGCCCATTCGTCACGATGGCTTGCAAACTCCTTGAATGGAGCGCCGTCAAGTTCGACAAGAGCCTTGCGGATAACCGGCTTCATTTCACCGTTACGCTTCTCCATGTTCATCATCATGGTGATTGGAATACCGCCGGCAATCCACTGGTCTGCCGGAGCGACAGTATTCTTGATGGATGACATGTAACCGGTCTTGCCGGCAGCAATCAGCATTGATGCGTTGTAGCCAAGGCTGTAGCAGTAGTCGGCATCAAAGTTCGATGGAGCTGCGCAACGGCCTTCATAACCGCAGAAATGATGCTGGGTGGAGAACTTGCCGTTAAACTTGCCTTCCTTTTTCCATTCAGCCAGTTTTGCACCGACCATATCGGCCAGGAGCTGTTCTGTCTCAATGAGTGAAACCTGAACGTTTCCGTGCGGGTCGCGCTCCAGAGCAAGCTGGCGGCTTACGCCTGCGGGCAGCGAGTTGAAGATGGCTGCATTGGCGGCACTGAGATGGGCTGCAATGAAGGCAATCTTTTCATCGGCCGAAATCTTGTCAAATTCAGCCTGGTTGGCAGCAATGAGGTCATTCAGTTCGGCAATGAGCTTCTTGATGGCAGGAATGAATTCAATCAGACCTTCCGGAACCAGCACGGTACCGAAGTTCAGGCCCTTCTCTGCGCGGGCTGCGACAGCCTTTGCTATGTAAGTCACAATGTCGTCAAGAGTCTGGTTCTTTGCCTCAACTTCCTCACCTATAAGGGTGATGTTAGGCTGTGTCTGAAGAGCGCATTCCAGAGTCACATGGCTGGCTGAACGGCCCATCAGCTTGATGAAGTGCCAGTACTTGCGTGCCGAGTTGCAGTCACGCTCAATGTTACCGATAATTTCCGAATATACCTTTGTGGCTGTATCGAAACCGAATGAAGTCTCAATCTCACTGTTCTTCAGGTCACCGTCAATGGTCTTGGGGCAGCCAATAACCTGCACACCTGCACCGATTGCCTTGTAATATTCGGCAAGGACGCATGCGTTGGTGTTTGAATCATCACCGCCAATGATGACCAGAGCCTTGATGTCAAGCTGCTTGAGGATTTCCAGACCCTTGTCAAACTGGTCCTTCTTCTCCAGCTTGGTACGGCCGGAACCGATGATGTCAAAACCGCCGGTGTTGCGGTATTCGTCAATGATGTCAGCAGTGAGTTCCATGTAGTTGTGGTCAACAAGACCGCCGGGGCCCAGAATGAAACCGTAAAGCTTGTTGGCAGGATTAAGTTTCTTGAGTCCGTCAAACAGACCGGCAATGACATTGTGACCGCCAGGAGCCTGACCGCCTGACAGGATAACGCCTGCGTTCAGAGTCTTGCCGGCAACAGCGCCTTCAGCGGGTTCGAACTTGAGATACGGCATACCGTAAGTGTTTGGGAAGAGTTTCCTGACTTCTTCCTGGTCTGCTACTGACTGTGTGGGAGCACCTTCAACAGTCTTCAAAGCACCGCGAAGAGCCTTTGGAAGTTTAGGCTGATAAGCGGCACGGGCAATCTGCAATGCACTTTTTGTACTCATTTTGTGTATATTGGTTTAAAAAATCCTCAATTGGGAATTGTTCTGCAAATTTCATCAAAAATTGTCGCCCGGACAAATTTTCGGGGTGTGAAAGATTGCATCGGAATTGCATCGGATGTATAAAAATTGACTAACTTTGGCAAAAATATTTACAGACAGCATTTTTATGCATTATTGTTTCATAATCAACAACGAGGCCAAAAAAAGCGGAAACGCTCCTGCCATTCTGAAACAGATTGAGCAGATCTCAACCCCGTTTGACTATGAGATTTTCAAGACGACAGCTGTCAGGACCGCCGTCAGTTTCACAGTCCAGTACTGCAACAGCCACAGAAATGATGAGATATGCATGGTGGCATGCGGCGGTGACGGCACAATAAATGAGGTGGCAACCGGAATGATGCGCGCCGGTGCCGGAAAGAACGTTCATCTGGCAGTCCTGGCATACGGCAGCGGCAACGACTTCATCAAATATTATAAAGGCAAGGATTTCAGAAATATTGAAGCCCTGCTTGCCGGCACCGCTCATGACATTGACATCATGAAGGTGAATGAAGACAACTACTCCATCAACATCTGCAATTTCGGGTTCGATGCCATGGTCTGTTCAAGGGCGAACAGACTTACCCGTAAAGGATGGAAGAACGTTTACCGCTGGGGACTGATCCATGCAATCCTGTTCGGCAGGTTCAACCGGATAGACATCTGGGCCGATGGGGAAAAGATATCAAAGAAGCGTATGTTGCTCTGCACGCTGGGCAACAACGACCATATCGGAGCCGAATACTGCTGTTCTCCATACGCAAATAACGATGACGGGCTGATAGAAGTCGGACTTTGCAAGTGCACCACCCTGCTCAGATTCATATCCGTCATGGACAACTACCGCAAGGGCACACATCTGGAACACCCCCGCAAAAAGCACCTGTTCACCTACCGGCGCGCAAAAAGCGTGCGCATACACAGCCATAAGCCGACTGAAATCTGCCTTGACGGCGAGATGCTTCCCGGCCAGGATTTCCAGGTGGACATTGTTCCGCAGGCAGTCAGTTTCATAATTCCAGCCTGAACACCTGTTGAAAACAATATTCAAAATGCCTTGTTCATGACAGGCGTTTCAATTATCTTTGGTGTATTAACCGCAAAACAGTATCATTATGGCAAGCCGCAAGAATCTCAAGAAGGACATCAGTTACATAATTGGTGACATTTTCACTGAATGCCTTATATATAAAGAGCTGGTTCCCGGCACAGATCAGGAGGCAGCAGACAGTCTCCTTGTAGATCTGCTCAGAATTGACAATGAATTCATCACCCGCATCAGCCACACCGAACCCGGCAATGCAAAGAAGTACTACGGCGCCCTTGTCAAGGATTTTCAGGACAGCATTTCTGAAATTCTGAACAAGCTGACAAAGCTCAAGAAGTAACTCTTCATTTCTGACATGTTCCGGCGTGTGCAGGCCCTTCTGGCGGCACTCATCGTCGCCACATCCGTACTGAATGCCCAGACGGACAATGCTGTCATACGCTCAAAAGTCAGGGAACATTTCAAGAACTACCAGTCCGATGTAGAACTGAAAAGCCTGAAAGTCCAGCGCACGGACATATCGGCAAAGGGCCGGCGCATTGACATCTATCTGAATGAGGTGTTCGGCTGGCAGCAGTTCAGGCCGGGGCTTGTCGATTCCATATACAGTGACCTCAGGGCAGACCTTCCGGCAGCCGTACGCAAATACGGCATCAGACTGTATGCCGGCAGGAAGCCCATAGAGCAGCTTGTTCCGAACTGGGCACGCAGTCAGGCCAACAGGGACTGCCTATGGAATGACACCCGTTATGAAGGCCGTCCGTGGGTGGAGAACGCCAGCCGCCCGTTCCGTGCGGCACAAGGTCTGGAGAACATACACATGGCCGTCACACCAAGCCATGGAATGTATTATGACAATGAGGACGGCATGTGGGAATGGCAGCGGCCGCCTCTGTACTGCACTCATGAAGACCTTCTGACACAGTCTTTTGTCTATCCGTACCTGATACCCATGCTTGAAAACGCCGGTGCCGTAGTTTACACGGCCCGCGAACGCGACTGGCAGACCCGCAGCGTGACCGTCAAGGCCGGAACATCGGACTGCATTGAAAACGGGCTGTGGAGCGTTTCCTGCGCGGGCGGTTGGGACCCGGACTCTGCAAGGATCTGTCCCGACACACTTCAGGTCCCCACGAAATATGCCGATGCAGGCTCCGGTCCAGGCATTGCCATTTCAAACATGATGTGGGTGCCGGACATACCTGAAGACGGAGAATATGCCGTCTATGTCACCTACCAGTCCGAATCGACCAGCATTGATGACGCCCGCTACATTGTCTTCCACAGCGCAGGCACGACCACATTCCATGTCAACCAGCAGATTGGCGGCGGGACATGGGTCTATCTGGGAACCTTCCATTTCAAAAAGGGACGCACGCCACAGGGCATGGTCACGCTTGACAACAGCAGCCGCATGAACGGCACCGTCAATGCCGATGCAGTACGCTTTGGAGGCGGCACCGCCATTGAATGCCGTGAGGATAACGTACGCGAAATGCCACGTTACAATGAAGGTGCCAGGTACTACACGCGCTTTGCCGGAGCACCGGACAGCATCTGGCTGAAATATGACGGAGATGATGACTACCGTGAGGACATCTGGGCGCGCCCGTACATGGCCAACTGGCTTAGCGGCGGTTCTGTCTTCAACAAAGCCAATCCCGGACTTGGTGTGCCCCTGGAACTGTATTTTGCCCTGCATACCGATGCCGGGTACAGATACGGTGACACGCTGGTGGGGCCTGTCGGAATATGCACTACCAGCTTCAATGACGGCCTGCTGGGTGACGGTCATCCGCGTGAAATGAGCCGCGACCTTACGGACATGGTCCTGACCGGTCTCAAGTCCGATATTGAAGCAGGTACAGGTCTGCACTGGTCAAACCGCGGCATCTGGGACAGCAATTACTGTGAATCCAGGGAACCCCAGATGCCGGCCATGCTCCTGGAACTTCTTTCACACCAGAACTTCTGTGATCTGAAACTGGCCATGAATCCCAATTTCAGATTCCTTGTTTCCAGATCACTGTACAAATCCATTCTGAAGTATGTCAGTTTCCTGCATGAAAGGAATTACGTTGTACAGCCGCTGCCCGTTGACCATTTCAGTGTCACAAACAGAGCCGGAATGCTGGAACTGAGCTGGCAGGCCATGACAGACACTCTTGAACCGACAGCAAAGCCTGACGCATACATTGTCTATACGGCCATTGACGACAAGGGGTTTGACAACGGAGTGCTGACAGAATCGGACCATTACAGCATAGAAGGCAATCCGGGAACGCTGTACAGGTTCAAGGTTACAGCCGTCAACAGCGGCGGACAGAGTTTCCCGTCCGAGACACTTGCTGCAGGAATAGTAGAGAACAGCCCTGCGACCGTCCTGGTCATAAACGGATTCCAGCGGCTAAGTGCTCCTGAAACGGTCGAGACAGACAGCACGCTGGGGTTTGACATTCTCAGGGATCCCGGCGTACAGTATATGCGCTCACCCATCTTATGCGGTCCGCAGCAGATATTCTCACGCGACAGCATTGACCTTGACCCGGACAGACGTCTTTCCCTTGGCATAAGTGACGACAGCTACAACGGAGACATTCTTGCAGGCAATACTTTTGACTATCCGGAAATGCACGGCCGTGCCATTATGGCCGCCGGCTATTCGTTCGTCTCATGCAGCCGCGAATCAGTTCAGGACGGCAACATCGGACTTGAAGACTACCGCATTGCAGACCTTATCCTGGGGCTCCAGAAACGTTCGCTTCAGGATACGCTGTACTGCAGGGACTATTCAACTTTTCCCGCCGTACTTCAGGAAAAGCTGACACGCTGGCTTAAAACCGGGGGCTGCCTGTTATGCAGCGGTTCATACGTTGGCGCAGACATGATTTCCAGCCTGTCCGATGAATCATTCACCACAGAGGCCCTGCATTACCGCTGGGACGGTCCGCTGCCGTCAGCGACAGCAACGGAAATCAAGGGAATGCACAGCAGCTTTGACATACTGCGTGTGTCCGATGACCGCCAGTACGGTGTGACGTGTCCCGATGTCATCAGTCCGTCCGGCAAAGCTGACATACTGCTCAGGTATTCAGGAAGCAGACTGCCGGCCGGCATAGGCTACAAGGGTGCGGACTACCGCTGCATCACACTGGGGTTCCCGTTTGAAAGCATTACATCCTTCAAGGAACAGGAGCGTCTTATGAAAGGAATTTTACGATATTTGACATACAAATAAAATAATGGCTATGTACAACATTCAGGCAAACGAATCTGGAACCAGATCCATAAGCATCTCTGAAGAGAATCTGCAGACAATACGCAACTTCTCTCTTTTCCATCTGCTTATTGACAGCAACGGCATTGTCACAGAACAGTCTCTTGACAAGCTCAGGCTGAACATACGTTCACTGCTGACCACCCCCCAGGGCTCGGACAAAGCGCTTCTGGACCTGTGCATTGACGTCATATACCACAAGGACATGAAGGCATTGGGGCTTAAGAACCTGATTGCCCTGTTCGATGAGTGGTGCGCAAACAACCCTGAATAGGCAATGGCAGAGTGGCTTCCAACGACAAAGAAGGAATGTGAACAGTTGGGATGGGATGAACTTGACGTGATCCTGTTCTCCGGTGACGCATACGTGGACCATCCGTCATTCGGCACAGCTGTAATAGGACGTGTGCTTGAACACCACGGACTGCGTGTTGCCATTGTGCCCCAGCCCAACTGGCAGGATGACCTGCGTGACTTCAAGAAACTTGGAAAGCCGCGTCTGTTCTTCGGGGTCACCGCCGGCTGCATGGACTCCATGGTCAACCGCTACACCGCCGGCAAGCGTCTGCGTTCAGAGGACGCTTACACGCCGGACGGACGCCACACCGGCCGTCCCGAATATCCTTCCATAGTATATACGAAAGCACTTAAGAAACTGTTCCCTGACACGCCTGTGGTGCTGGGCGGCATTGAAGCGTCCATGCGCCGCTTCACGCAGTATGACTACTGGCAGGACAAACTGCTGCCGTCAATACTTGAAACCAGCGGGGCCGATTACCTTATCTACGGCATGGGTGAAAAGCCCATTGTGGCCATTGCCGATGCCCTTGCATACGGCACCCGTGATGAGATTCTCATGCAGCCGCAGACAGGTTTCATCTGCAAGGAAGTGCCCGGAGGCATAAGCGCTCAGGACAAGCTGCTGTTTTCACATGAGCAGTGTCTCAAGGACAAACGCAGCCAGGCAGCCAATTTCAAGGTCATTGAAGAGGAATCGAACAGGATTCTGGCCCAGAGAATAATACAGCCAATTGGGGACAGGTTCATAGTGGTCAACGCCCCCTATCCGCCCATGACCACACAGGAACTGGATGAAGTTTATGACCTGCCCTACACCCGCCTTCCCCACCCGCGCTACAAGGGCAAGCGCATTCCCGCCTACGAAATGATACGGCATTCGGTGACCATACACCGCGGCTGCTTTGGGGGCTGCGCGTTCTGCACCATATCGGCCCACCAGGGCAAGCAGATTGTCAGCCGCAGCAAGGGCAGCATACTGCGTGAAGTCCGCGCCATTACCCGCATGGAGGACTTCAAAGGGTACATATCGGACTTGGGCGGGCCGTCAGCCAACATGTTCGGACTTGGCGGACGCGACCGGTCACTGTGTGAGAAATGCCGGCGCGCCACCTGCCTGCACCCAAAGGTCTGCCCCAATCTGAACACGGACCTGAGTGCGCTGACTGACCTTTATCAGGCCGCAGACCACGTCCAGGGCGTGAAGAAGGTCTGCATTGGCAGCGGAATAAGGTATGACATACTGCAGTACCGTGATCCGGACGAAAAGGCGGACCGCAGCCATTCGGCATACGCAAAGGAACTGATTGTGAACCATGTGAGCGGCCGCCTGAAGGTGGCTCCCGAACACACATCGGACCATGTCCTGGACCTTATGCGCAAGCCTTCATTCGCACAGTTCGAGCAGTTCAAGAAGACATTTGACAGAATAAACAGGGAGAACGGCCTGAACCAGCAGCTCATACCCTATTTCATAAGCAGCCATCCGGCCTGCACGGAAGAGGACATGGCCCTGCTGGCGGTAATCACCAAAAGGCTGAATTTCCATCTGGAGCAGATTCAGGACTTCACCCCCACTCCCATGACCCTGAGCACGGAAATCTTCTACACAGGAATCAACCCCTATACAATGAAGCCTGTCTTCACGGCAAAGACTGACCGCGAAAAACAGGCCCAGCGCCAGTTCTTCTTCTGGTACGATCCCAGCCGGCGCCATGAGATCATTCAGGAACTCAAGCGCATAGGACGGGCAGACCTTATTGGAAAACTGTTCTGACTGCGGCAAGACGTGCCTACAGATTCTATGGCGAAGATATATTGCCAAATAATTTGCCTTAATTTTATTTAGCCAAATGCACGCATTTTAAAGCAATTTGGCTTAATAAGATGTTTTTATTTGGCCAAATGAGTATCGTTTTATATATCTGTGGCTAAATAAACGAATTATGATAGGTAGAAATGAACATATGCGAGATAAAGTTCAGTCGCAATGAGTATTCAGTGAATGGCAGTTATGCAAGGATAATAGATGAAAGAATTGAAAAGACAAGTGAATATATCGGCGGCAAAGGAAATATCATCTCTGTCCTAATCACCACTTACGGAATTAAGCACAATGAATATTCCGGAAGGTTTCCCAAGGTGATTACTATGGAGGACTTGTTCAAATGAATCCAAGCCAGAAAATACGCCCGTACCTGCGTGACGTTAGGGAGTAATAGTGCGTCTGGTGGCGTGTGGTTCCCTAACGTGCGGCGGTATTGTGGAAATACGCCCGTACCTGCGTGACATTAGGGAGGAAATGTGCGTCTTGCGGCCTTTGACTCCCTAACGTGTCAGATGACAATGACCGGCATGTTACAGATTCGAATAGTTCGGTGAGAATGTGTCGCCCTGGCTTATGTCGCCGGTGCGCAGGCCCTTCTTGAGCCAGCGGGAACGCTGGTCCGATGTGCCGTGGTTGAAGGTCTCGGGCATGGTGCGTCCGTATGCCTTCTTCTGGAGATAGTCATCGCCAATCTTTGCGGCAACTGCAAGGCCTTCCTCAACATCGCCCTCCTCAATAGAGCCGAACATCCTGTTGTCATTGTAAGCCCACACGCCGGCGTAGAAATCGGCCTGCAGTTCAAGCCTGACGCTAAGGCGGTTGCTCTCTGTCTCACTGACACGGCTCTGCCTGGCCTGGACCTCACTGAGCGTTCCCAGCAGGTACTGGACATGATGCCCCACCTCATGCGCAATCACGTACGCGTAGGCAAAGTCCCCGTCAGCACCAATCTGTTCCTTCATGCTGGTGAAGAATGAAAGGTCAATGTAAACGGTCTGGTCACCGCTGTAGTAGAAAGGACCGCTTTCCGATGATGCCATTCCGCCCGATGTCTGTGTCATGCCGTTGTAGAGCACAAGTTTTGGAGGGATGTATGTCTTTCCCATCTGTTTGAATATGCCGGTCCAGACGTCTTCAGTACCGGCCAGAATCTGCTTTGAGAACACGGCAAGTTCCTCTTCTTCCGGTGTTGGAGTATAGTTTGTCTCAACCATGGCGCCGCCGCCCATCATCTGTCCGGCAGCTTCAAGGACCTCACTGGGGTCACCACCGAATATCAGGGCAAGCAGTCCCACAATTATAGCACCGCCAAGTCCAAGCCCGCCAGCGGTCTTTCCTACTGATTTTCCACGGCGGTCATCGACATTGGTACTGAGTCTTCTTCCATCCAGTTTCATATCTTTATCCTTATTTATAAATTTACTTACGCGCAAACTTACGGAAAAAACGGATAGAAAATAAGTTCAAAGTGTTCCGATTGAAAAAACACCTATATTCAGAACCTGTTCCATGTCAGCATATTTCCGGCTCAGTCCCCCCAGATGGGAACATCACCAGAGAAACCTTCATCAAAGAAACTGCCGCCTTCACCGCCCAGGAAGGACTGTACATCCACAAATGATCCTACACATATTGCACTCCTCATGGTTATGCAGCGAATATGCGGTTCCACATATTTCTTCTTCATAGCCCCAGGTACACTTTTTTACGGTTGATAATGACTGTTCCCTGCGTATGGGTATCAACAATTCTGCGGCCGGAAAGATCATACATGACACCGGCGGATTCGTCCTGAGTAACCTCTTCAAAGCCTGTCGCACCGTTATCGGTCCAGCTGACGTCAATACGGAATAAGCTTTTTGACGGGGTACCCTTAAAGTTGTCAATGTATGCGCGGAACGGAAGCAGGTTGGCCTTGGGATAATATACAAAAGCGTCATATCCGTCTGCAATCTGTGATTTCAGAATTGACATGGGCTGCTGCTTCAGCACCCGGTAGGTTCCGGTAAAATGTGCGTCAGTCCAGTCCGCATAATCACTTTCACATGAACCGACTATGCTTGACGGAGTGGCAGGCAGCGAATCTCCAACGCTGACAAATCTGATATCCCTGCCCTCCATGCTGAGAGAGTAGTCAATGCCGGAAATTGTCTTGACAAAATTCCTGCCCGGCATGGCAAACAGATACGGAGTATTGGCTCTGATGACGTTATCAGACAGGGTTGTTCTGAACATGAGTCCTTCCGATTCCGTTGAATACAGGAACGGACATATCCAGTATCCGGCCTGTTTCATCCAGGACGGCGTATTTTCTGTCTTGGACAGGTCAAATGAAGGCAGGACATCGACAGCAATATCATCGGCCTGCAGTTCGGCGTCAAAGGGTATGACCAGGGTGTTCCAGCCACTGGTTCCGTTGGCATACTTCCAGCCGTCCGTACGGCTGTATATTGCCTTATGACCATTCAGGGCAATTGCTGACAGATTGTGGAACGGATACGGATAGTCCGATGTCCCGTCCTCAAGGACAATGTCAGTCAGGGCCTTGCCGTCTGCAATGCAGTTGGTCCATCCATCGGGGGCCTTGACTGTGCCTGCGGGCAGATATTTCAGACAGTTGGGGTTTGTTCCCTTGAATGCTCCGTCAGTAACGTCAGGAAGAGTGCCCAGTTCAAGAATCATGAGCGAACGGCAACTGTCAAGCAGGCAGGCAATGCTTTCATGCTTCCAAGATCCCCTTAGGGCTATGCGGACTGACTGCCGCAGCAGGGATAAGTCAGCACTGTCCGGCGCCACCAGGGCATCGGGCTCCAAAGCGGTAACGTTGTCTGTCCAGTATGCCACGACAGGGGCAGCGGCAAGTGTCAGAGGGAAAGGTTTATCAATTTCAATACCTAATACAGCATTGGTTTTGAAGACGCATGTCTCATTGACCGGACGTATGGTCGGATTGTCAAAATCTCCATAGATTACTTCAAAGTGGAACGTGTCACCTTCTTGACCAAAAACCGTGAGCATGCATTTCTGTTTGTCAGCAGTGCGGCTGCGTCCTATGGCACGCAGTGTGTTCTTCTGGTCATACACAGCCACCTCATAGTTGAAGACCGTGTCCCCGCCGGCCGTCATGGCCTGAACAAAAATACTCATATTGTTTGGCCATCCAGTCGGACGTTGAAAGTCCGGAAAATGCGTGGGACGGTCATATTTGCCGTCATACAGCCCATTGTCAGCAGACACGCTGCTGACAATGGCCGCAATCAGGAGAAGGAATGTGCATATTCTCTTCATAATCAATAGCTTGCTGTTTTAATAACATTCACCGTACCGTCCGAATAGACCACGCGCTGGAGCACTATGTCGCCTTCATTCAGTTCATCGGAACTGAGCAGACGGTCCGGACGTTCCATCACACTGACAAGAATGCCATTTGCACTGTACAGCTCAATGCGCTCTATTGACGTGCTGTATGACTCTATGGCTGTGGCGTTGTCAAGACTGAGAATATACGGTGACATGACACTGCCCAGAACAGCATCGGCCTGGAAGGACAGAGCGCCGTTCAGACGGTATGTGCGGCCATACACCTCAACGACAACTGTCATACGGCCGGTCAGACCCATGTCTCCAACGGTAAGGAAGTGCAGCCCGCGTTTTTCGTCCCATGAAGTTCCGCACAGCGTATTGCCGTCATACACGCTGACAACTGCGCCGCTGACCGCACGTCCGCCCATTGTAACCTGAGCCACAACGGACATGTTGTACTGGCTGGTAATTTGCAGGGAGGTACCGTTCTGGCGCATTGGGGCCGCCAGCATTCTGCCCGACTTATCGCCTGACGGCTTCTGGAAGTTGAAGGTCTTTGACTGGGTGTCATTTGAAAAGTACTTGTAGCCGTCACCTGGAACCATACCGGTCAGTGAACCAATCCAGTCACCGTCAGTGAATATTGCAAATGATGACTGTCCGATGACTATGTCACCTTCCTCAGGATCTGCATCGGCAAAAGCGGCAGTCAGTGAATTGGTGGCAGACACGGGATAGCCTATCCAGTTCCAGTCCGGATTAAGTTCCATATCAATTTCTGAAGGATTGGCGGGAACGCCTATGGTGCTCTCATCAAAGGATTCTACAGCATGAAGCTTGTACATGGTGGTCAGACCAAGTTCGGTAAGGGAACCACCCCATGAACCGCCAGAATAGACCGATGTACTTTCGGCATCCTTAATGGTCACTGCCGCACCGCCGGCATGGGCAAAGACACTGTCCAGACTACATGAGGACGGGGTGACGTACATTGAGAACCACTTCCAGCCGCTGCGTGTCATGGACAGGTCCTGCTCAATCCTGTTCTCGGGTTCAAGGATGACCCAGTCTGTGAAGGTGCCCACAATCTTGCTCGAATTGTAGGTGAAGACTTCCTTCTTGTCTGCTGATACGGACGGGTATGTGACACCTGTACCGGCATCATAGTACTTGTAGGTCAGGGCGCAGCCTTCTGTGTCACCATTACCGTATATGTTCATGGTGATGAAGTATGCGTCAAAGCGCGAAATATAGATAGGATGTGCCACACCTACGCACTCCTGACCGCGGAAGGCGGCTATCATGTCATCGGGATTGGAGCTGATGATGCCGTTCACTCTGATCTGTCCGACCAGGATCATGGTCTCCTCATCGGTGACCGGTGTCCAGTCCGGTTCTTCACCCTTGACCTTTAGGGAGATTGTCAGAGGTGCCTTGATGTTCTGGCTGCCTGTAAGATATACGGTGGTCTCATAACTGCCTACGGCTGTGCTGCCGTCTATAGTGAAGCGCAGTTTCTGGCTGGCCTGAGGAGCCAGGGTACCGCTTGCGTTATTCACGCTGAGCCATGTGGGCAGACCGGACAGTGCCCAGCTGTCCGATGTAGCACCTGCGTTCTCAATCTCAACCGTAAAGGTCTCGGACTGGCCGTTCACCATCTCCATGCTGACTTCACTGTCAACCCACTGAAGCTGGTTCTGTCTGACGAATACGGTCCAGGTAATGGGCTGTGAGAGATTGCCGTTCAGGTCCTTGACGTTCTTTACCGTAAGGTTGACGTTGCAGTTCTCTATCTTGGAAGCCTGCTCGTTCAGACTGATGGTAATCTGACGTTCGCTGGCCACATAGCTGAACTGTACATTCTCAAGGGCAGGGGCACTGGTCAGTGACGGTGACTCGGCCGCAAACTGGACGGTGCCGCCCCTGACGTTCATGGCTAAGGATGAAACGCCTCCGGATGCGCGCTCTGTGGAGCACGTTGTGGTGACGACCTGACCGTATTCGTCAAGTGAACGGAGTTCCATAGGATAATAGCCGTCCAGGCCTTCGGTGTCTTCTTCCACACGCTGATACATCATGGACTTGACGGTCTCGGCTGTGCGGTGGCCGTTCCAGGCGCGGAGCTCATCGGCATAACCGGTCAGGTACTGGCTGTAGCTGCCGTCGGCAAGTTCGCGTGCACCGATTACAAGGTGAGCGGCAGCACCCAAAGACGGCATGGACGAAGCACTGAACTGGCGGCAGGCGACACCGTCAAGGTACAGGGTGGCGCTGCCGTTGGAACCCTTGAGCACATTCATGGCAAGATGGTGCCACTGGCCGTCGGCATAGCTGGCGGTGGTCGATATGGTGGACGTGCCGTCTATGGTGACGACAGCCTGGCCGCTGGCGTTGAGGCTGACATCGGCGTACTTGCCGAAACTGATTATGGTCTGGTTGCCGGATGTCTTGCCGGTGGCGTTGAACCACAGTTCGACCATGTAGCTGTCATCGGTGCCGGCCGTGCTGCTCACGGGAGCCTCGACGGCTGTTTTGCCATCCAGCTTGACGGCGTAGTTGGTGCCGCTGTTAGTCCACCAGGCATTCTGTGCGGGAAGGGTAAGGTCACGGCGGCGGGCTGCATCGGTGGCAGTTAAGCCATGGCCCTCGTTAAGCTGCCAGTAGCCAATCAGACCGCTGGTATATGGATTCTTTGTTCTGTTACGTTCAACAAGAGCGTCGCTGATGCTGCGCACGCCTGTCCACAGCGACACTTCCTGCATGTGGGCTACAAGTCCGTTACCGCCAAGGGTGATGGGGCCGGCTGCATTATACGCAGGCATGACAACTGAAGTAAGGAGGCTGACAATGTCGGCATCCTGAGCATAGCTGGCGCTGACGGTCGGCTCATTGCCGCTGCAGTCGTAGTTGAAGGCCACGAACAGCCATTTGTCCTTGGGAAGGGTCTTTGTGCTGACGGCTTCCTGACCGCCCACTGCAATGACAAGCTTGCCTTCACGTATTGACACGGTGAAGCTGTTGCCCGACGTGCCATGCTGGAAGACAGTGCCATCTGTCGAACAGTTAAGCCAGAAGTCGGCTGCGAATGAACGGCCGCAAAGGTCTATGTCAGCCTGAGTACGGGCTGTGCCGGTCGATGTAAGGGCAAGTGCCACGTCATGGGCGACTTCGGACTCGTTCATCATACCGGTGACTATGAAGTTGTTCGTCTTGGTCAGAACGTTCGATGCAATATCCTCATTGAACGTAAGAGTTATGTTGCCGCCGGCGGTCAGGATGCCGCTGACGGGCGTAGGATTGGTGATGAGCTGCGGACGGCTCATGTCACGGACAATGCGTATCTCCTCACTCTGGCTGGTAACCTCGTCACCGCCGCGGATGCCTACGGTAACGGCACGGAAAACATAAGTCTGGTCGGTATAGTCCGATGAGCGCAAGTCAACCTGCTGTGTAAGCTTCTGCGTACCGGAAAGAGCCGTGAACAGTTTAAGGTTGGGATCTGCATCAGCACGCGCCTTATCCTTCACGAACACCTGCAGGTTCTTGAAGTTGGCATCGTTTTCACCCTTGTACTGCAGGCGAATCTCCTGGAATGATGCCTGGTTGTAGTTGTAGCCGCTCATTGAGAATGTTACGGGAACATCACTTTCGGTATTGACGACCGATGTGGTTGCGGCAAGGTCAATGTCGGTGCATGAGGGCTGGAAATAAACGCTGAGTGTCTGGTCACTGAATATGTCATCGGGCTGTGTTTTCGAATACATGCGCAGCACAATGTTTTCATATTCCAGAATATCCTGGTTGCTCTGACGTATGGTCAAAGTCTTCTGGAAACTTTCACCGCCCCTCATGAACAGTTCTGCACCGGACGTAATGTTCTGACCGTCCAGATATACCTGAGCACCGTTGGGGTTGGAGGCCGGCATAACCTTAATGCCATAGTACAGGTCCGATCTTGATTCGGAAAGGTTACGCAACTCAATGCGCACCGTGGCATCCTTGCCGGCCGGGACACCGGTCACAAGGGCGTCAAGCACTGCCAGTTCGGGCTTTTCAACCTGAAGTGTCTTCTGCTGGAGAACAAATCCCGGTTGGATATATTCAGTAACCACCTCATCCTCAAACGGGCCCGATGTTGCACCTGCGCGGGTGTAGAATATGGGTGAATAGCCGTCAGGAGCATGCAGCACATCTACTGACAGATAGTCTGTATTACCGTCTTCAGAAAGTGTGTATGAGAATGATTCCGTATTTTCTGTCGTTGAAGTTTCCTGATTGAAATATGTCATGCCGGCATCTTCTGTAACCTTGACCATCAGTCCGACACTATTAAGCGAGAAGCCGGTCTCCCCTCCGGCATGCCAGTTGTATTCATAGGTCTTAGCCTCACTGGTCGATTCTGCTGATGACCATTCCGATGTCTCTGTGATATTGGCACCCGCATCGAAAGAATAATTCTTCTTGAGGAACAGGTCTTTACCGATAATGGCTACCATCTTGGCAATTTCATTATTCTTCAGTGTCTTTTCCCAACTTTCAATCTGATTGTTGAAGAATGAAATCGTGTCACTGAAAGACACATCGTCAGTAGGCATGATTACGGTATATGAAGGTCCGACCATATAGCCGTCAGTGGCTTCAATCTTATCCCAGTCAACAGCCTTGTCGCCCCAGATGTCCTTGTCACTGTTACGTGAACCGAAACGTTCGTCATCAGGACTGATGGTCGTGACATAAACCGGCTTTCCGTTTGTAGGACGTGCCACAGCGCGGACATCACCGTCCACACCTATGAAACGCAGGCACTGGGCTCTCAGTTCCTTGAACTCGGGAATAAGGTTCTTCTTTACATAATTCTGGGAATACACAAAAGCTGTTCCAAACTCTTCGCCCATAGAGATAGTCTCCTTGCTGCCTATCGAATATGTACCGCCAACAGACGACTTGTAAATGTTAACGTAATCTACGGCACCAAGAATCACATTCTTTGAACTGCCTATGAACAGATCGACGTTGGCACCCACGTAATCAGGAGTATCATCGGTCGAAATGTCTCTTGTGGAAGTTACAGTCGTTGTTGAACTGGTTCCGTGATCTTCTGAATAGTTGATGCTGAAACCGGCTTCAACGTTGGCTTTAGATTCTGCCTTCTGCATTACCATGACACCAACGCCTACACCTTCTTCTATACTGAAGCCCAACATGAGCGTCTCATTGGTCTCAGTGTTCGAGTGACGTGAGAATGTCCTTTCTTTAGTATAGGAATAAGAGGTGCCCTGTGTCCAGGTTGCGCTTGAGTTGGTTCCAGGTGGGTCACGAAGCACCATGAGCACGTCATCAGGCCCCTGTGTCACAAAGTTGTTGCCCTTTGGCAGACCGCCTAACACAACGGCATTGAAATGTCCGTTCTGATTCCATGAGATCTGCGTTCCATCCACGTCGTAACTTATGTTGAGCGAACGTGTATATGGTGAATTGATGTTGGGGAAACCGGCCGAGAACACGTACTTTGCATGTCCCAAAGAGTCCAGTTCGAATTTTTCATTCTCGACTTCATGCACCTCACCGCCAATCTCCACAGACGTTGTGGCGGCAAATTCGTTCTTTACAGTAACCTCTGTGCCGCCTAACGGAACCCTGTCATATACAGGCTTTTCACCGTCTTTGTTGACATACTGTTCGTAAGCGGATATTTCATAAGAATAAACTCCCTTCTGCAGGTAAACCGGATAGCCGAATGTGTAACTTATACTGCCGTCCTGGCCTACAGAGTAAAGGACTGCCTTTTCCGAAGTGTCATCTTCAGTGGCCACATCACATGATTTCTCGCCAAACGAACCATCGGCATTTTCAGTGACATCAAGGAAAGAGGCCGACTGGTGCATAACCCTTGCTATTGCAACATGTCTGAATCGGGCATAACCGTCAAGACCTTCCTGGTCTGATTCAATTGAGTCACACTGTACGTTGGTCGGTTTGGTGGCATCAAGTACAAAGAGTTTCTGGCTGAAATCAAGGTCTTGCTGCTTGGGGATTATTATGCTTTCTGCCGTGTACTTCAATGGCGGAAGCATGGCTGACCATTCACCTGTCTTGGGGTCAGTCTCAATAGTGATGACGTTCTTGCCTCCCTGGACATACACCTTACTGTTTATGCTGTCACTGGCCTCGCTGTAAGTAAATGTCTCATCGTTCATTTCATAGTTCTGAGTCAGACCATTGGTCACCAGCTTGGCGTTGATTTTGTAACGGTCGCTGCCATTGAACGACAACTGAATTCTGGCCTGGCCTATGTTGGCCTTGCCGACACCTACTCCTACAGGTTTGTCATTCTCAATATGACCGCCGGCTACGCGTCCGCCAACCGGCACCTTGGTGATATCAGTGAAATTGACATTGCTGACAGCACTTTCAAATGTATGTCTTAGGCCTATTTCGGCCGGATCGGCCGGATAGCGGCCGCCGTTCAGGAACTCATGGCCATTGCTCTTTACGGAAATGAAATGATCACCAATGGGAACATCAATTTCAAATTCACCCTGAGCATTGGTGGAAACCACCTCACCGTCACGTGATGCCACGCTGCCGTCAACATACAGCAACGCGCCTTCTACGGGAATTGTGGTACCTTCATAAAGAACGGTGCCTGTCACGGGGAATGAACTGACATCGGTAAAGTCGATGCCTGAATGGACTGTTGACTGACTGCTCAGGAAGCGGCTGGCACTGCTTGGCGAGAATTCGTGCACACCGAATATTGGAGTGACCACGTAGTTTGTGCCGTTGCCCGAGAACGGAACGCCGCGCAGCACATAGTTACCCTCGGCATCGGTCAGAGTGCACAGACTCAGCATTTCCTCTGACGGCACGTTCTCACTTGTTGTAGCATGAGTTGCTGTAGCGTGGCATTCGTTGGCCACGTCGTTGGTCTGGCTCAGATCGTATGCCACTACCTGATTCTCAAGACCTTCATCCATTGGCCAGTATATTGCCAGACTGTTTTCCGACCCTGACAATGTGTGGAAATAATTCTTTTCGACATCGGACTTTGACAGCGTCTTGGTCCAGAAGCGGAATTCATCAACCAGACCGTTATAGTGCCTGGCTTCGCCGCATGCGTCGGCTATGCAGATGGCCTGTGTACCGCCTGTACCGTCAGATTCCGGTTCAACGGGGCTAAGCACAATGCCGCCGGCTGTCTCGGATACATGCATCCTGACTTCTTTCGTACCATCCTTGAAATCAATAATATAAGCGTTCAGAGTCTGTGACTTCCGGTTATATGCAAGAGTGAGACATGACCATTCTCCCGGCTTTACATATACGCCAAGTCCGGTTGACACGTTACCGGTGCCGGTTGTGTATGCAACCTCATATACCTGTCGGCCTTCCAATGTGGCTGGTTTCAGGGTTACATTCATCATCTTTGGCAGCACAATAAGGCTCTGTTCGTCAGTGCCTGCAACAGGGTTGACGTACATCTGCATTGAGAAGTCCTTGCCAAGCAGCGTGCTCATCTTGTCATAGCCCGGTGCGTATGTGATTGACGACTCCGGGTCAGTCAGGTTGACAGCACGGTATTTGTTAAGTGTCTCACCGTCACTGTCATTGGGCTTGAGCAACACCTTGGCGCATTCAACGGCTGTGCCTGTGCCATAATAGATGCGTCCTGACAGCACACCGGTCTGTATGCAATAACCGTCAGTTACCACGCTCATGCTGCCTTTCTGCTCACCTTTATACAATGCATATATGCGTATTCTGTACTCGTAGTATGAGCCCGGACGTGCTGTCGCGTCGTCATAACTGTACATGTCATCGGTGCCGGATGTGGTGTAGATATCGGAATATTCGGATTCGTTGGTGCTGCCAAGCGGACGGCGGCTGAGTACAAAGAATGATTTGTTGGAGCCTACCTGATTCACTTCCCACTTCAACTTAACCACTGATGTGTAAGTGCCGCGTGAGGCCGTAATGCCGGTAACCTCCGAACCGCCTGTGAGACTGCCGGATACAGGAGTGCTCGTGAAGTCGGCATTCTGCACATTGATGCGCAAACGGTAGTAGTATGTCTCATACAGTTCCAGTCCCTGACGGTCGGCGTATATGCCGGAAGTGAGGGTTGCGCTGTTCACGTCAATCGTGCCAAGGTTCTCCCAGCTTGCGGCGTCTTCCGGTGCAGTGGTACGGTCAACGTACATCTTGTAAGTCTTCGTGGCTGCATCACCGATGGCTGACATACCCCAGTGGAGCAAGATTTCATTCTTGTTTTTCTCCGATGTAGTGTAGATTTCCGGAGTGTCTCCGGTGGTTGTCCCGAATGTGAAGGTCGGATTCAACTTCACCTGCTTCTGGCTGTACAGTCCTTCAGCGTTCTTGTATGACCTGGAATCCCATCCTTCAGGTATGAAGCATACCGTGTAGATGTACTCTTTTCCGAAGTCCAGATGGTTGCTCTTGTTCTCATCGACATACTCCATCTTGTCAAAGTTGGAAGTATTGCCTAAGCATTCTATTTCTGCAGTGGGGTCGTCAGCATCCTGACGATATACATACCATTTGCCATCCTTGTTGTATTCGCCTTCGCCGTCCGCCTCCCAAGTCACTTTCATCCATTTCTTGTAGTCGTCGGCATACTCCACGTTCACATTCTTGGCGTATGCAAAGCCCGGCAGTACTACGGGACCTACATAGTGAAGAATCTGTTCTTCAAAAGCATTTGTGAAATTGCCAATCTCTATTTCTTCAGGCTTACCATTTCTTATATACCTGACCACAGGATAAAGGGTTACAGGTTTCAAATTATCAACCTTATAATCATCGAAATGCAAATCAAGCGACGTTTCGCCAAGGTCACTGACATTTGAAGTATAGACAGGAGTAAGACGGCCGTCACTTACAGTAGGGTCAGACTCGTACAGGTCAACCACATATTTGAATTTTTCATTCCCTGCAAATGTTCCTTTATAAGAAACTGTCTGGTTTGAACGGACAAAACTCAGTTTGCTGTCATCGATGCTAATTGGGATGCCACACTCGTATCCGCTATTTGATGTATCACCCCTGCCATTGACTGCCGTTCCTTTAAAACCTACGGCAACATAATGTGTTGTAATACCGGTAGAACTGTTGGTGCTGGAAAGAATGTTTAAACGCTCCGGCACGATGGTAATCGTAGCCAGATAGCGCCATGACTCCGTATCGGCCTCTACTTTTGTTATTTTAACAGCACCTGATTGCGTGCCGTATGTTGTCGGTCTTCCTGTAGAATGACTGTCCATTCCCCAATATACGGTGCTGAAACTGTGATCCAGCCACACGCTTCCGTCAAACATGTACCCCGCTGGCAGCATATGTTTAAACGATGCTGCAGCCAAACCTAACTTACTCATTGAAGCTATGACTACTTCTCCGCCATTGCTGTCCTTAAGGTACAAATTAAAGTCTTTAAATGCCCAACAATCAGAGCCACCCAGTTCATTACAATTTACTGCGAGAGGCATTTTGATGGTAATGACAGGATTGTCAAGACCGACTTCCTCTTTTTCCAAATCCATGTAGCTTATATAGCCAAGAGTCTTTTGATAGGTAATATCAGCCCATGCCTGTCCGGGTATAGCCTGCAACATGATTATCGTGCACAGCACTTGCAGACACCGTACATGAAATCGTTTTCTGAAATTCTGTTTATCCATTACGTGATATTTAATAATTACTGTTCCCGATTGTGTGTGTTTGTGTAAGTAGCTCAAAATCAGCACATCTTTGCTGAAAACAATTCGTGTGACCGTCCATTTCCCAACTGCATCATGGTTCCCATTTACGTGGATGATTATTGGAAAAGTCAAAAACGGCCGCAAAGGTACTCATTTATTTCCTGACACATATCACACCTTTAAATTTTGATATTTCATTTATGTTATATTAACTATGCGTTCGGGAAACCCGCAATTTAACTTTATCACAATTCCGTTATATTCATTGCAAAGAATTAGAAAACAAACACATAAAGCAATGAAAAAGTATTTATTTGCAGCGGTCATGCTGGCTGCAGTATGCGTTTCAGCAAACGCAAAGAAAGAAGTCAAGGAAGTTCTTTTCGGAGTCAAGTCCGGAATAATCACAGTATCATCCGATATGGGTGAAATGCCTGATTTCAGCGCTATGGGCGGTGACTTTGCCGCATTTGGAGGCAATGGTGAAATACCCACATTTGACATGAGTGAAATGTCTGAAAAGATTTATTTCGATGATTACGGCCGCAAGACCGCAACCGTCAGCACATACGGAGAGCGTGTTACCCGCACAGTAGCAATTGGTGACTCCACATATACCATCAATGACACTGAGAACACCGCAACGGTAATGCCCGTATTCGGTGGCCGTGGAGGCCGTGGCGGCGGTTTCGGAATGGGTATGATGGGCGGTGCCCAGATTGGTCAGATTGGTCAGATTGACTGGCTGAATCTTGACAAGAAGACCATCAAGAGAAACAAGATCAAGGAACTCGGTGAAGAGACTGTTGCCGGCGTTACCTGCAAGAAGTATTCAATGAGCCCCAGCAATCAGATGGGTTTCACACAGAACATCACCATTTGCGTTTATGAAGGCATTCCATTGTCAACCGTAACAGAAAGCGACTGGGCTACCACAAGCCAGACAGCCGTGGCATTTGAAGCGAATGCCAATGTTCCCGAATCAATGTTCACCCTTCCTGAAGGCTGCAAGGTTTCAGAACCCAACTTTGGCGGCATGGGCGGATTCGGCGGAGACTTTGGCGGATTCGGTGGCGGTGACTTTGGCGGATTCGGCGGCGGATTTGGCGGCGGATTCGGCGGTTTCTGATAGTCAAAACAGCAAATTGTTACTCTGGGTATGTCTTTTTCATGCCCAGAGTCTTTTTTTC
>JAGHSY010000090.1 GCA_018065615.1 Candidatus Colenecus caballi
ATAATGTCACCAACTGCCACGAATGTTTTCCCGGCGGAATGATGCAATGACGGATGAAGTGTCAAATAATTGGACGATTTTCGGGTGAAAAGTACGATTTCCGCATTTTTGTTTGCAGCTGCGGATTATGACATGGTATTTTTGTGTGAAAACACATCGGGAAACTATGTTCAGACATTATTTGAAAACATCTCTAAGACGTATCAGACAGAAACCAGGCAACAGTCTGGTGACAATTCTATGTCTGGCTATTGGAACTGTCATCTTTTCATTTTTTGTTTATGTTATTGACATTGACAAGTTCTATGAAGCGCGACTGCCCGGTGGCGGACGCACATATAGAGGATGTAGTTTCAACGAACCTGCACTACGTGAATGGCAGGAGAACTCATATCGGTTGGAGGCCGATACTATTGTAAGACGTTATTATGCCTTTTCTCCGGAACAACTGCCATATTTCAATGCACCAGGAGTGGAAGCTGTCATAGGTGAATACCCCGATGAGAGCCATGATATGCTATTTGTTGGTACAGATAATGTCTTCAAAGGTTATCAGAAGGTCAAAACCAAGAGAGTTAGTCAGAACTATTTTGCTTATAACCGTCTGTCTCTCCTGTATGGTGACAAGGTCCCTCACAATAATAATGAAATAGTGGTGTCGGAGAGGCTGCTTTCGCGTTTGGGCATTACCGATCCGTTTTCAATTGAGGCTTTTAATCTGACATTGGAGTCCAATGACACGCTGAATATTGTAAATGTTGTCAAAGATGACAAATGGTCACGCTATTCCGGAATAGATGTCTGGGTGCAATTGCAGACCAAATGCATTTACAGTACCATGGGAATGCAGGTAAGACTGATACTCGAAAAAGATGCAGACAGCGATTCTGTCCGGCAAAAACTTGAGCAGGTTTCATACCAGGAACATATCCAATTTTCATTAGACAGCAATGAATACAATTATCAGGAAATCCACCATCCGTCATTTGAAGGATTGAAGGAACAGGATGTGAAAAAGAATTTGGGACAGGCAGGTCTTCGCTTGGCATCAACACTTGTTCTGATAATGGCAGTCATAGTATTTCTGAGAAATACAATATTGTCATTTGCACAACGGCGCAGAAGCAATCTGATCAGACGATGCGCCGGCTCTAGAAAATCAGGCCTTTTTGCAATATTGCTGACCGATACGTTACTAGTCCTTACGACGGCATTGGCCGTGTCCATAGTAATTGAATGTCTGACTGCTCCTTTGCTGAGTTCTATCATTTTTGATGAAAACGATGGAGACCACAACATTTACTTTAATATTATTGATGTCGCACAGGTTTCACTGCTGACCTATCTGACAGTACTTTCCGTTTGCCTTGTTGCCTGTGCGGTTACTGTTCACATGCAGGTTAGTTCACTGAAAAGGGATTCATTTTCAAATGTCAGACATCTGCGTCGCAATATTCTGATGAGCATTGAAATCGGAGCTTCCGCTTTTGCAATAGCAACGTCTCTGTTTCTGTTTTCAATATTTTGGGAGTACACATATATGCCGTTGTCATGGAATCAGATAAGGCGGACATACCGTCTGGATCTGAACGATGGCATAACTGCCAGTGAAAAGCTGGCATTACTGCAGAAAATCAAATCTTTGGAGAGCGTTGAATCCGTAATAGCCTGCGAATATGGTGAAGGGGGTTATGGTACTTATTTGGATAAAAACAAAAATCTTTTAGGACTGTTTAGAGCTGACAGTCAGTATTTTGATTTCTTCAATATTCCTGTTGAGTATTTGGGTAACAGTGATTCCGGAAAGAAAGAGTGCTATGTGGTGAAGAGTGTTTTTGACAGGATGCTTGCCAACGGCACTGACATGAACAATATCGAACTGACTGACTTCAGTAATTATTTCTCTCCAAAGTCAGTGGCTTCCGAAATGAAAGTGGCCGGTATCTTTGAAAATGTTGTGGGTGGTTTTACGTATGATATCGGTTTTAAGGATTTGATATTCGTGCCGGAAATCAGCGAATCTGACATGAACTACTTCTTCATCAGATTCCGTAGGGGGTATTCAAGACAGGAGCGTTTCAATGCAATACGCAATGCAATGGACGAAACGGTTTATGGAACGACTGAGATGAATTTGCAGATTGTGTGCAAGGACAGGATTGATTCTATGTTATGGAAGATCCTGCTGTATGCCATTGCCGCATTCACCTGTATTCTTCTGGTTATCCTTGGCGTGTCATCGGCCATCAATGCCGATACTGGCAGCCGGCAGCGTGAAGTGGCAATACGCAAAATCCACGGAGCCAAGGCCCGTGACATTGCCACCATGTTCGTGCGTCCATATCTTGTCATGCTTGCCGTTCCATATGTTATTGTCCTGGCGTTCGGTGTGTCATATATTCACAGCCAGAATCTGTCAATGATGTCAAACCTCATATTGCCGGCACTGACGGCTCTTGCCATTCTTGTTCTGGTCATGGTTCTGTCAATATATTGGAAAGTACGGAGCATAATGCGAACCAATCCTGCCGATGTAATCAAGAGCGAGTAACAGACAAAAACCATACAACTATGAT
>JAGHSY010000061.1 GCA_018065615.1 Candidatus Colenecus caballi
GTTGATACCCCGAATCATTACATGGTACACGCCATTCGGGGATTTTTCACGGTTCTTTCTGCTCATAGTAACATGGTTAAATTTTCATCGGCAAAGATAGAAGTATTTTCCAAATGCGCAAATGAGCAATGGGGACAGTCCCTGCGCAACGGGGACAGTCCCCGTTGCGCAGGGACTGTCCCCATTGTGCAAAAAAAACGTAACTTTGCGGGCAATATGAGAATAGCACTGGTACAGAACGCCCCGGAGTTGGGAAAGTCCGATGAGAACCTGCGGAAGCTGGATGCGCTGATTGGCAGCGGATGTGCATCGGACATATATGTCATGCCTGAAATGTTCGCGACCGGACAAAGCAATGAACCGGCCGGAATTGCCGAAAGCATGGACGGGAATGTCATTGCGTGGATGAAGGACAAGGCGCGCATGCTTGACGCTGCCGTAGTCGGAAGCCTGCCCGTTCTGGAAGGCGGGAAGTATTGGAACCGCCTTTGCTTTGTAATGCCGGATGGCAGCGTGACATGCTATGACAAGCGTCACCTGTTTACATACGCGGGTGAAGCCCAGCACTTCACGCGCGGCACGGACCGCGTCGTGGTCTCGTTCCGTGGCCTTAGAATCCTGCTGCAGGTATGCTATGACCTGCGTTTCCCGGTGTTCAGCCGCAATCATGACGACTACGACGCCGTCATCTACATAGCCGCATGGCCGGAAAAGCGCGTATTCGCGTGGGACACTCTGCTGCGGGCACGCGCCCTTGAGAACCAGTGCTTTGCCATCGGAGTGAACCGCTGCGGAACCGACCAGTTCGGCTTTTACCCCGGTCACAGCGCCATCATCGGACCTTACGGAGACACGCTTGTTGAGACCGATGAAAACGCGCAGATGGTCTTTCACGACCTGGATCTTGACCTGCTGGCCCGTTTCCGTGCCAAATTCCCTGTGCTTCAGGATGCTGACTGAACAACTTTTACACCATCATGAACAAGGACAACGAAAACGAACTGTTTCCCGTGGTCGATGAGGACGGGAATGTGACCGGCAGCATTCTGCGCGGTCAGGCACATGACGGACGCAAGGTACTGCACCCGGTCATCCACCTGCACCTTTTCAATTCCAAGGGAGAACTGTACCTGCAGCGCCGTCCTGACTGGAAGCCCATACAGCCCGGCAAATGGGACACCGCATGCGGCGGCCACATCGGATTTGGAGAAAGCGTGGAACAGGCATTTGAACGTGAGGTGCGTGAGGAGCTGGGCATAACCGTCCCCTCCCCCGAATCACTGGGCCGTTACGTATTTGAAAGCAAGGTCGAAAAGGAACTTGTCTATGTTTTCCGCGCAGTCTATGACGGGCCTGTCAACCCCAGCGCCGATGAACTTGACGGCGGCCGTTTCTGGTCGATGCAAGAAATAAAGGACGCCCTTGGAAAGAGCGTCCTTACACCGAATTTCGAATCCGAATTCCAGAAATTCCTTGCACAATAGGGACAGTCCCTGTTGCTCACTTGAGCGAGCCGGTTGCCCGGAAAGCGTCCAGTTTCTTGAAGCAGTGGGCGTCAATTATCTCTGACAGCTCGCGGTCAAAGTTGTTGCGGACCTGGATTTCGGGACCGAACATGAAACACTCGCCATTCTGAGCGGTGTACGGGTGCCAGGTGGGCAGGCCCTCAACGTTCGGGTCACCGGTGTGTGCAAAGTTGGCCCACGACTGGGCCATGCGGTCTGCCAGCCTCAAGTCCGATTCAGACGGATTGGGAAGGTCACGTCCGGCCAGATGCAGGGTGTTGAAACAGAAGTTCAGCTCCGCACCATGGGCTGAGATATGCGTTGACGGAGATTTCCAGGTGAACATGTAGTTATATACCGGAGCCGGCTTTGTTGCAGACACGGCATCGGCGCAGATGATTGTCTTGGGACGGAACATCATGTCAACTGAAGGCAGGTCCTGGGGGATGAAATCAGGCCATGCCTTGGCAAATGCCTCAGCGTATGCATCGGTGTCATCTTCAAATGTAGCCTTAACGTTTGCCTTGGCTTCATCGAGAGTCATCTGGCGGTTGTAAGAACCGCGCTGCAGTTCGTTGAAAGTGGTGCCTATGACCAGCGGAATGTCATCGGATATGCTGGCAAAATCGGGCTGGAAGGGCTGCTGAAGGAGGACTTCGCCGTCCGGAGTCGGGCCGAATCCCCACATCATGGGAGTGCCGGGAGTGCGGGTGCCGATGCTTGCGGCAAGGGCACGCTGGCCGGCCTGGTACAGTTTGTCATACGGCACGTCCTTAATGCGGTCCGGCTCATTATGAGGAATGCCCAGCTGGTCCAGAACGGCCAGACCCAGTTCTTCTGTCATGGGCTTGGTGTTGATGTTCAGAATGGTGCCGCTCATGATTATCGCCTTGTGGAACAGGCCCTTGGCCGAAGGCATGCACATAAGGGTGCCAACCTTTCCGCCACCGCCGGACTCTCCGAAAATTGTCACGTTGTCCGGGTCACCGCCAAACTTTTCAATGTTGTCACGAACCCACTCAAGAGCCCTGACAGCATCCATCATGCCTACGTTGCCCGAATACTTGTACTTGGGGTCACCGGTTGCTGAAAGGTCCAGGAATCCGATGATATTGAGACGGTGGTTCAGACTGACCACAACAACATCCTTCCTGCACAGTCCCATGCCGGGATTCCAGGCCGATGTGCCCGAATCGAATCCGCCGCCGTGGCACCAGAACATGACAGGCTTCTTTCCCTTTGTGTCCGTGGTCCAGACATTCAGCACGCAGCATTCCTCACTGCTTCCCGGCTGGATGCGGCCGTTCTGAAGGGACTGAGGCCCCCACTGGGTGCAGTCCAGCACAGTGTCCCATTTCTCTACCGGAGCCGGCGGCATGCAGCGCTCGGCCTTTGCGTATGGAATACCCTTGAAGGCCATGGTGCCTTCCTCATCAAAACCACGTACCGGTCCGTTTGTCGTCTTCACCACGAAAGGATCGGCCTTGCAGCCCGCCAGCATTGCTGCGGCTAAAGCCATAATGACAAGTCTTTTCATTGCAGTTTTCTATAATGTATGCGTTTGGGTTCCTCATACCCAAGCTGTCTGATCTTGTAATCCTCATATTCGCTGTAGGAGCCCTCATAGAAGACAACCTTGCTGTCGCCCTCAAATGACAGGATGTGGGTGCATATCCTGTCAAGGAACCAGCGGTCGTGGCTGACCACCACAGCGCAGCCGGCAAAGTCATCAAGACCTTCTTCCAGTGCACGCAGCGTGTTCACATCAATGTCATTGGTGGGCTCGTCAAGCAGCAGGACGTTGCCTTCCTCCTTAAGTGCCATGGCCAGCTGCAGACGGTTGCGTTCACCGCCGGACAGCATGCCGCACTTCTTCTCCTGGTCTGCGCCGCTGAAATTGAAGCGGCCCAGGTATGCGCGGGCGTTCACGTCACGTCCGCCAAGACGCAGCAGCTCATTGCCGCCGCTGACCACCTGATAGACGCTCTTTTCAGGATCAATGTCCTTGTGCTGCTGGTCAACGTATGCAATCTTGACGGTTTCGCCTATGTCGAACGTACCCTTATCGGCCTTTTCAAGACCCATGATAAGGCGGAACAGCGTGGTCTTTCCGGCACCGTTCGGTCCGATGACTCCGACTATGCCGTTTGGCGGCAGCGAGAAGTTCAGGTCATCAAACAGCAGTTTTTCGCCGAATGCCTTGGCCACACCCTTCGCTTCAATTACCTTGTTGCCCAGACGCGGGCCGTTGGGAATGAAAATTTCAAGTTTCTCCTCCTTGGCCTTTACGTCCTCATTCATAAGTTTGTCATATGAGTTCAGACGGGCCTTGCCCTTGGCCTGACGGGCCTTGGGGGCCATGCGGACCCACTCCAGCTCACGTTCCAGGGTCTTGCGGCGCTTTGAGGCCTGCTTCTCCTCCAGAGCCAGACGCTGTGACTTCTGCTCCAGCCAGCTTGAGTAGTTGCCCTTCCATGGAATGCCCTTGCCGCGGTCCAGTTCCAGAATCCAGCCGGCCACATTGTCAAGGAAGTAACGGTCATGAGTTACGGCAATGACCGTGCCCGCATACTGGTTCAGATGCTGTTCCAGCCAGCCAATGCTCTCGGCATCCAGGTGATTGGTAGGCTCATCAAGCAGCAGAATGTCAGGCTGCTGCAGCAGCAGGCGGCAAAGAGCCACACGGCGGCGCTCACCTCCGGACAGCACGCCGGCCTTCTGGTCCTCAGGGGGACAGCGCAGAGCATCCATGGCCTGTTCAAGACGGTTGTCAATGTTCCACGCATCAGTTGCGTCAATTATATCCTGAAGCTCCGCCTGACGGGCAAGCAGAGCGTCCATCTTGTCCTGATTCTCATAGTACTCCGGCAGTTCGAACTTGCGGTTCACCTCATCGTACTCATTAAGGGCGTCATAAACCTGCTGCACGCCCTCCATGACTATCTCCTTGACGGTCTTGTCAGGGTCAAGCTGCGGTTCCTGAGGCAGATAGCCCACGCTGTAGCCCGGAGAAAACACCACCTGCCCCTGATAGCTCTTTTCAATGCCGGCTATAATCTTGAGAAGGGTCGATTTTCCCGAACCGTTAAGTCCGATGATACCGATCTTGGCTCCATAAAAGAAAGAAAGGTAAATGTCCTTCAGGACCTGTCTGTTGTTCTGGAAGGCCTTGCTTACGCCCACCATTGAAAAAATGATTTTCCTGTCGTCAGTAGTCTGTGCCATGATTTTTCAAAAAATTACGGATACGAAGGTAAAAAAAACGCTCCATTTTGCCAACATTTCCGACCTTTGTGCGTCAATAAGGAAAACAAGTTCAAAATAATGAAAAGGAAATTTCTGACAGCGGCACTTGCTGTGCTTGCTTTTCTGCCTTCTATGGCCCAGAGTGACCGTTACTACGAATATGACGAATATGGAAAGGTAGGACGCAGTGAAGGTTGGGCAAGACGGTTTGCCCACAATTTTGTTGACGGACTTATTGGAGCCGACTATTATGAAACGACTGACGCCGGAAACAAAGTGATTGTCAGCAATGAATTCAACAGTATTGAAGTCAATAACGGTGACAGCAAATCAGATGTAAGGAAAAATTACAGACACTACGGTCCCGGACACACTCCGGACTTCTATTTTGGAGTGAACCTGCTATGCACAGACCGCCCCCCGGTCATGACTCCCGGTTTGGAACAGCGTTCAGGCAAGGGTTTCGAATTCGGCCTTGCAGTCGGCCAGTGGGGATACCACATGACAAGGCATTTTGCACTCAATACGGCATTTTACGTGACGCGTTCGCGCTACTGGCTTGCAGAAGGCCGATATCTGGTTTACCAGGACAACAGGACGCAGATTGTTTCCGGAGCCTTTGACGGCAGGGATATTGAGCAGGGATACCTGCGTTACTGGAGTCTCAGAGTACCCTTGTGTCTTGAATTGAGTTCCGCTTCACACAGGGGACCGTTCCTGGCATTCGGACCGGAAATAGAATACCGTTTCGGTGAAATGTCAAAAGTCCGTCCGGCAGGAGGAGACAGAATCAAGGTTACAGACAATCTCAACATCAATCCGCTTGGAGTGAATGCCGTTGCCAGAATTGGCATAAACAATTTCGGCATCATAGCCCGATACTCGTTCACCGGACTGTTCCTGAATGACAACCCGGTTCAGACATACCCATTCATGATAGGCCTGTCGGCATCATTCTGATTTTGTAAACAAATATTACAACTTACGCGTCTTGCAGCATCATGCGGGACGCGTTTTTTTTGCGCGCACACGCACATGTATGGACATTTTTACATATTTTTGCATTCACAACGCTATAGCTTATGAAAACAACCAGCATAATTCTGGCAGGCGCACTCATGTTTGCACTGTCTTCCGCACCACAGGTAGCAACGGCTCAAAGCAGCACAAAGAAACCGGCTTGGATAACTCAGGAGCCAAAAGTCAAAAACGCATATTTCGGTATTGCAAGCGTTCCAAAGCATGCTATGACTGCAACAGACGCACAAGATGGCGACGAACAGCAACCATCAGCCCAGATTTCATCAATCATCGCATCGCAACTGTTCTTCAACGACCAGTACAAGGAGACCGCAAGGAAAGAGGCACAGAAGAAAGTTCTGGCATCACTGCATCTGGCCGTTGACGCAAATTCGCTTCTTGCCGACCTGATCATAAACGGAAATTACACCATGTCATTCGATGATGTATTCATTGAAAGAGTGCTGAACATCCCCCAGTTCAAGCTTCAGGGCGAATGGGAGAACGATGACGAATACTGGTGCTATTACAGCATCACGGAATCAGACTACAAGAACCGTATTGCAGCACTTGAGGACAGCATCTGCACACAGGCCCAGACCATTTGGGAAGTAGGCATGTCATGCCAGCAGGAAGGAAAACTCCAGTCCGCTGCAAATTACTTTTCAAACGCTCTTGATCTGATACACCCCCTCATATACTCACAGCAAATGATCAAGTACAACTTTGAAAATGTTGACCTGTATTCCAGCATTTATCAGAGTTACCTGCATGTTTTTGACAACATCAGTCTCAAGCCGTCATTGGAATCCGTTCCGGCTGTTGCTGGAGAGGCCGTTCCATTCAAACTGAACGTTACAGCGGAACAGAACGGGAATCCTGTTTCACAGATCGGAATCATTACAGAATATGAAGGTGAACTTTACGTCACTCCAGTTTCTGACAGCAACGGTGAATGTTTCATTGAAATTGTAAAGGCCGGGCAGAATTCCGCACAGACAATCAGCATATCCATAGACAAGGACAAGCTGTTTGACCTGCCTCAGACATTCGCATTCAGCCAGCTCACATCAAAAGCCGGCAAGCTTGGTACGGCACAGATTGAAGTGAACCTGTTTGATCCCACAAACTACATATTCCTCAATGTCAACCCGCAGGATTCTGCCATGGAGAAGTCCGTCCGTGACATTCTGGAAGCCCGAAAGGACCTTGTACTGGTAACAGACAGGAGCAAGGCTGACCTTGTAATGAACGTTTCCATCAGGACCATCATGACTCAGGAATCTGTAGCTGCGGATAAATATGCCATCAACCAGTACGAATCGGCCTTGGGTCTTGATGTGACACCGGCAGCAGGAGGAGACAGGCTGTTCGAATACGCAATTGACGGATTCCAGTTCATGGCTCCGGCATCAAGAAGCAGGGATCAGGTTCTCCATTCGTCAGCCAAGGAAATGTCCCGCCAGATTTCACGTGAGTTTGCTGAAAAGTTCAAGCCTTTCAGCTATGACAAACGTAGCATTGTCTGGTCAAAGTTCAACAAATAAACACAAAAGTTCATGCGCAGACTGTCAGGCATATTGATTGCAGCGTTAATTCTGCTTTCATCAGTAACGGCCAGTGCCCAGATGACACGAAGCCAGCTGCTTAAGAAATACTATCAGGTCACCCAGCTGCACAACAGCGGCAAGGACGCTGAGGCAATTGCCGTATGTGAAGAAATTGCTGCAGTATATCCAAAACTGCCGGATACGTATCTGCGGATGGCACAGATTTATGATGACGGTGGAGAAAGCGAACTGGCGCTGGTAATGTACCGCACCTATGAAAGTCTGGAAATGGATGACCGGAAGGTTGCCGAACACAGACAGCGCATAAGCCAGCTTGAAGAAAAGGTCGGCGCCCAAAAACTTGAAGAACAGGAGCAGGAGGCCTTTGAAAAGCTGATGGCCGAAACCGCAAAGAAGGAAACTGCAAAGAAGGAAAACGCCGCCAATGATACTCCTGTTGCCTTCACAAGTTCCGCGACTTCACTGTTTGACCTGTCCGCTCTGGTAGCTTCAGCAAACACAAGAGAGCCGGAACCCGAACCCGAGCCGGAACCCGAGCCGGAACTGTTTGACATGCCCCAGCTGCAGAGTCAGCCTATCGCCATAATGAAGACTGACATAAAGTCCGAACCTATCCCTGAGCCCGAAATCAACGTAGAAGTGGTGCAGGAAACTGAAAAGATTTTTGAGGAAGCCAGGACATCGGCCTCAAAGGCGGACTGTGATTCTCCGTTCCTGTTTTATGCCCACCCCAAAGCCATTGATGAACTGCATATTGACCGCAGTGCGGACTTCAGCCACAAAGTCACCCCGAAGCGCAAATTTGAAACCCGGGACGACCTTGTGGGCAAATGGGTGTCATCGGCCAGCAATTCAGAAACCGGACGTGATTTCATCATTCTGGACATTGACCAGATGGGCAGCAACCTGTCCGCCATGATAAATGAAGAATCCGGTCTGTTCCTTGACAAGAAGAACAACCTTCTAAAGTCATCATGGAATGCTGTCAAAAGCATCTGGTCCAGTGACGGAGCGGATTTTGACGCTACAGAACTGATTGGAACCGCTGTTCGCGGGAACTTTTCAGAAGACAGTTTCGACTTCACTTTCTCTCTCAAGAAGAAAGACAAACCAAATGTTGCCAACATAGGACGTGAAGTCATGGACGGACTGTCAATGATTATACCGTTCGGTGCCCTTGCCAGCCGCATTGGCAGCACCCTTCTGAACTATGCCGGACGCAAGATGGGTAACGAGAATTTCCAGACAACCATCAACTTTTCAATAAAGAGTGTAACGGAAGACGTACTCAGCTGCAGTTACATTGTCAGCGAACGTCACAACACGTCAGACGGAACCAGGGACATGGTCATCGAGGAACGTTCCTTCCACATGTTCAGAGTTCCGGCTTCATATCAGCCATACAGCTACTCAAGCAACATTCAGGATAATGCGCTCTACCGCGCCATGTACGCAAAGCTTGAACAGGAGTCCCAGACTGACCCGTCCAAACTTTTCCCTTTGGCATACATGAGTTACTTTGGCGCAGGAACAGGCAGCAGGGCCGATGAAACCGACCGCATGTCAATGGCTGTTGTCCAGATGCAGAAACTGGCGGACACAGGCTGTCTGAGAGCAAGTGCCTGGCTGGTTCCCGTATATTACAACCTGTCAATTGACGAAAAGCACTACCCCATGCGTATCCAGCGCAAGCGTTTCCGTGAACTGTCTGACCAGCAGCTCAGCAATCTGCTTCTTGGAGGCAATCCGTATGTGTATGGTCTGAACGGAGACATTCTGACAAGCGGAAATTCCGATCCTGACGAGATTGCAGCCGAATATGAAAAGGGAGCATCCAAGAACGACCCGTATTCGCTGTTCTGTCTTGGCAAGGCATACAAGGACGGTGTGGTCAAGTCACGTGACCTGGATGCATCACTTGACTGTTTCAGAAAATCGGCGGCTGCCGGTTATGCCGATGCCTACTGGCAGATTGCACTGGCTTACAAGAGCGGTCTCGGTGTCACATCGGACTATGGACAGTACATAAGCTATCTTTTCAAGGCCATTGATGCCGGTTCGATTGAAGCAATGCAGGAACTGAGCATTGCATATTTCTGGAGCATAGGTGTAGAGCATGACGTTGACATGGCGCTTCAGGCCCGGCGCAGCTATTTCAATTTGAAGAACAACGTATGGCGCGACGTTCTTGCGCAATACGGTTTTCCTGACATGTAATGAAAAAGAAAACGATAATAATTTCAGCCATTCTGGCTTTTCTGCCGGCAGTCCTGCATGCAGATACGCCACAGCGCATCCAGCGTCTGCTTGACAGCATGCCCATGAACGGACAGGCCATTCCCGTTGAGGGATCTTTCACGTGTCCGCAGCTTGGCGGCACACTTCAGTTCTATACGGAATCGGAATCAGGCGGCACTTCACAGCTTGGTGCACGCCTGTTTTCTGACGGTATCCGCAGTGCGTATGATCCGGTCATAATCCGATGCGTTGAACGCCTCTGGGTGGAACTGCTGGTCCGTAAGACCACAGACAGCCAGAAAGCCCTGCTCAAGGAATATGGAGTACGCATGGTTCTTGACGGATATCCGCTTGGTTCGGGAAGCCACAGGAACCTTAGCCAGGACCTTGAGGTCATCAACTCCATTACCAGCCTGACAATGACAACAGGCACGAATGAAATTGACATGTTCATGCGCTCCAGGGCCGGCAGCACACTGCACATCTACATTCCGGCAGACCGTGACCTGCTGTTCCCGTATGACAAGAAGGAACATGAGGAGCTGCTGCTGGCCCAGCTGGAACATTCCACTGCCAGGTACGCTCAGATGGAACCGGGTGGCTTAGAATGCTACATGATTGATTCTCTGACAAATGAAATGTTCTTCTCTGGAGACCAGCCTGTTTTTGACCGTAATTTCCCGGCAGAATCCATGCGCAACATTCTCATGTGCGCACTCCCGGCATCGGACTTTTCAAAGATTAGCCTGAGAATCCAGCCCCATACCTACAGCAAGGAATTGGGCAGGAGATTCATTACCGTGAGAATGTCCGATTTTCTTGGATATTTCCAGAAGCAGGGTCTTGAATTCTACTCTGCCAAGATGGAAAATGCGGGAGACCGCTACCAGTGCATTCTGGTAATGTTCCACCCCACATACAACTATCTGCACATGTTTTCAGTGTCATTCACTACGGACCAGCTGTTCTCAGACAAGGCCGTGACGCTGAAATCCGATTTGTCAACATTCATTCCACAGCATAATATCAAAAACCTTTTTCAGGAAAAATAACTACGACATATGAAAATACTGAAATCTATTCTTACGGCAGCATTTGCAATCTGCACAGTATCGGCCAGCGCACAGCTTGACGTGGTACGTCTTACAGTTGAAGACGGCATTTCGGATGAGAACCTGAAAGCCAACATCGAGAAGAGCGCTTCAACTCTTCTGTCATCACTCAATTCCACCGTCATTGCAGGAAAATCAAAAATCAAAATGGACAAGGAAGCCGAACTCCTGTTCACCAAAGACGGCCGCAAATGTCTTGACGAACTTTGGGCTTCAAGCGCCATGATGTGTCCTGTCTCACAGGTCATTGAAAAGGGTATCATGCTGCAGGGCGGTACAGTTCAGGTCCGCAACATTCCTGTAACGATTCTTGCCGCCGATGATGACAACTGCGAACAGGAACTGGTAATGTGCTTCAACGAACAGGGTCAGATTGACAACCTGATGATTGCTCTTGAGGAACACCGTTACCTTGACGTCATCAACGCACAGATCAGCGTCAAGGACTTCCACCGCCGTCAGGCCATTGTAGATTTTGTGGAGAATTTCCGTACCGCATACAACCGCAAGGACATAGAATACATCAACAACGTATTCAGCGACAATGCTCTCATCATTACAGGAAAGGTCGTCAAGATTGACAAGAAGAAACAGGATCTGACAAGCCAGTCACTTTCCGGCGAACAGATCCAGTACCAGAAGTCAACAAAAGAAGAGTACATCAACAACCTGAAGAGATGCTTCAAGAACAACAGCTACATCAACCTTATTTTTGATGAACTTGAAGTAATGCGCCATCCCAAGCGCGATGACATTTTCGGTGTCACTCTGAAACAGCACTGGAATTCATCGAACTATTCCGATGTGGGATACCTGTTCCTGATGATAAACTTTGAAGATGAGATGAATCCGGCCATTCAGGTACGCACCTGGCAGCCGGACAAGTACAACGGCAAACCGCTGCCCAGAGAAGAAGTGTTCTCACTTGACATGTTCAGCATCTGATTATCCGATTCCAGTCTCTGACAAATATGAAAACCAACAGACTATCTACCATATTATTTGCCATAGGTCTTTCTCTGTCCGCTACAGCACAGAACCAGTATAAAGAGTTGAGGATTGATGACATTACTCCTGAACTCAGTGTCTATCCATGCGGTGACCGCCAGGAAGCGCAGGTTATCCTGCACTGTCAGGAGCCATTCGATTTGTACCTGACATCGAACGTCGATGCCAATCTGGCAATAGCCGTCACTGAAGACGGACCTGAAAAGCTTTACTCCATTGTTTTCAAGACCAAAGAGGAAGGCACTTCATTCAAAGGCCGCCAGCTCATAGTCCAGGCAGAAGGCTTTCAGAAATATTACATTCCGCTGAACCTGAATGCCAAGGAAAAGCTTGAATTTCTGGTCACCGACCCCTATTCAAGACTGCGTTCGCTGTTCTACACATCGGCCGAAGAAGGTCTCAGACTGTTTACTGCCGGTATGTATGACGCAGCCATAGACCAGTTCAACATTGCCAGACAGTGCCCCGAATATGGTGAGACCCAAAACCACATAGACACATACATCGGACAGTGTGACACTCTCAAGTCAATGATGAAACAGGCTGCAGACTTTGAAAAGGACGAAAAGTATTTTGAAGCAAGAGCCCTATATTCCAAGATGCTCTCCATAAACCCCGAATGCAAGGTCATTGCCCAGTTCTTCACCATGGCCAATGACAATTTCAACCGCGTCAGCAAACATGACATGGAAGTGGGTCAGGCATATTATGACTCCAAAAGGTATGAAGAGGCCCGTGACCTGTTTGAACACGCCATAGAACAGAACAATCCCCAGTCAGCACAGGCCGGTGTAGCCATTGCAAACATCAATATGATCAGATACAAGTCCGATAACCATACCCGTACCGTTTCCTATGTGATTGAAAAGGACAACAGCATAGGATTCCTGTTTGCCGGGCTCAAACCGGACAAAGGCGGAGGCTACTTTTCTTTCGGAATGGACAAGGGTGTCATTGACCTTGCCGGTGATGCTATCAAACCGGTTACTACAGGAATAATTCCTGAAGAACCGCATTTCCAGTGCATGGCAAGTGCAGGCTGGACCGCCAGGCTTTACACCAGAAATGAGAACGAGTACATTCCCAAAGTCTGGGCTCTGTTTACTCCTTTCGGCTATGCCGGATGTGGTTACAAGACCATGACAGCGTTGGATAACGACCAGGTCAAATACTCTTTCCACTTTCTTCATGCTGTCGCTCCGGAAATAGGTATTGCCTTACGTGAATGGCGTTTCATTCTCAGTTACCGCTACCAGTTCCGCTATGTAATCAAAGAAGAGAAACCTCTTTCTGACAATTTTGGCAGTGCCAGGAATCTCATCGGTATAGGTTTCTGCTGGTAATGGTTGAGATAAAAGAAGTCCTGACAGACAGGGACAAAAAACGTCTGTTCAAATTCCCAATTGACCTTTACAGTGACTGTGAAATGTACGTGCCCGTTCTCATAGGTGATGAGATGGACACGTTCAACAGGGCAAAGAACGGTGCGTACAGCTATGCTGACAGCCGTCTGTGGCTGGCATGGCGTGACGGAAAGGTTGTGGGGCGCATTGGTGCCATTCTGAACCGTGCCGCCAATGAGAAGGAAAACGTGCGCCAGCTGCGGTTCACCCGCTTTGATTTCATAGATGACTTTGAAGTCTCCAAAGCGCTTTTTGACACGGCTGTAAGCTGGGCGCGTGAACTTGGCATGAATGAGATGGTGGGTCCGCTTGGCTTTTCCAATCTTGACAAGCAGGGTATGCTGGTTGACGGCTTTGACCAGCTGGACATGTACATCACACTGTACAACTACCCCTACTACATCACCCACATGGAAAAGTTGGGGCTTGTCAAGAAATGGGACTGGACAGAGACAAAGGTCATCATGCCCGAAAAGGTTCCTGAAAGGATTGAGCATATTGCCGACATAGCCCGGCAGCGGTACGGATTCAGCGCCAGGAAATTCAAAAGCATGAAGGATGTGCGTCCCTACATACGTGAGGCCATGCACATAATAAACAGTGCCTTTGCAAAACTGCATGGCGTAGTGCCATTGTCTGACAGGCAGATTGACAATCTGGAACATCTTATAATGCTGGTGGGGCGTCCGGAATATTCACTCATGATCCAGAACCGTGAAGATGAACTTGTGGGATTCGGTTTCATTGCCCCATCAATAAGCCGCGGCATACGCGCCAGCAAGGGCAAACTGGGACCTGTTTCCGCCCTGAAAGTCCTTGGTGACCTGCACAACCACAAGCACATAGACTTCTACATGATAGGCGTACGCCCGGGAGACCAGAAGAAAGGTGTGGAATGTCTCATTCTTGAAGAAGGCATAAAGGCAATAATATCACATGGCGGAATTGACTGCCAGACCGGTCCCATGCTTGAGGACAACGCCAACGTGCAGAACATCTGGAAACATTTTGACAGCCACACACACCGCCGGCGCCGCTGCTGGAGCTATATCATTCCCGAATAAATGGAAAAGGTCAGAGTCAGTGCATCGGTCTCTTATGACGTTCTCATAGGGAAAGGACTTCTGGATATGTCCGGAAGTCTGATACGGAACGTGTTGGGAGAATGCCGGCTTGCCGTTCTGACCGATGAGACTGTAGGTGGCCTGTATCTGGAACGTCTGCTCAAATCCATTGGTGACAACTGCATGACATTCATCATCAGACCGGGTGAACAGAGCAAGACCATGGACAACGCCATGCTGTTCATTCAGGCCATGGCACAGGCCGGAATCACACGCTCTGATGCTGTCGTCGCGCTTGGCGGCGGTGTTGTCGGTGACCTGGCCGGATTCGCCGCATCGGTCTATATGCGCGGCATTCCGTTTGTCCAGATTCCAACCACCCTGCTTGCGGCCGTTGACAGTTCTGTAGGCGGTAAGACTGCAGTTGACACAAACTGCGGCAAGAATCTTGTCGGCACATTCCACCAGCCCAGTCTGGTTGTCTGTGACACTGACACGCTTACAATGCGTGACGGTTATGCCGAGGTCATAAAATACGCGTTCCTGTCTGACCCGGAACTGCTGGAATGCCCGCTCCAGGAACTCATTTCCCGCTGCGTTTCAATAAAACGTGACATTGTCCAGTCCGATGAGTACGACCGCGGACAGCGCGCGCTGCTCAATTTCGGACACACTGTGGGACATGCCATTGAGAAGCTGAGCGGCTATTCCATACCACATGGAAACGCTGTCGCAAAAGGCATGTACCGCGCCGCAGAGATTGGCAGACAGTATGGGCTTGAAGACTGCACCGGGGTCATACAGAACACACTTGTGAAGTATGGCTTTGACTTGTCATGCCCATACAGTGCAAAACAGATATTTGACACAGCCATGGCGGACAAGAAGCGTGAAGGAGATTTCATAACGCTGGTTCTGCCTGAATCAATTGGAAAATGCGGGCTGTTCAAACTGCCCGTAGCACAATTTCTTGAACTGCTTGAAAAGACGCAGCAATGCTGACAGTACACGGAATCCCTTCAGGCACAGTCACACTGCCATCATCAAAGTCCGTTGCACACAGGGCTCTGATATGCTCTTTCCTTGCCGGCGGGTCCGATGTAATCATCAACGGTCAGGGCAATGACATTCTTGCCACAAGGAGCTGCCTTGAGGCCATGCAGTCCGATCCATGTGTCCTGGACTGCCGGGACAGCGGCTCCACCCTGCGTTTTCTCATGCCTGTAGCAGCGGCTTTAGGGCTGGATGCCACATTCAGAACCGGCGGACAGCTTGCCGCAAGACCGGTATCGGAATTCAGGGAACTGATTGAAGCGCACAAGACCGGCGGCAGGCTGCAGAGCGGAGATTACAGCATAAGCGGGAACGTTTCTTCACAATACGTCAGCGGACTGCTCATGGCGCTGCCCCTGCTTGACGGTGACAGCACTGTAAGCATTGACGGCCCTTGTGAAAGCGTTCCTTATATAAATATGACCATTTCCGTCCTGAAACGTTTCGGAATTGAAATTTCAGACGGCTACAAGGTCTGCGGCGGACAGAAATACACCTCTCCCGGCACTTTTGCCGTTGAAGGCGACTGGTCTGCCGCAGCATTCTGGCTGGTTGCCGGATGCACAGGACAAGGAATGGAACTGAAGGGGCTTGACTGGAACTCCGGCCTTCAGGGTGACAGCCGGATTGCAGATATACTGAAATCAATGGGTGGAGACATCAGTGACGGCATTGCCCGTCCGTCAGAACTGCATGGCATAACTGTTGACTGCCGTGACATTCCGGACCTGGTTCCTGCCATTGCGGTGGCAGCGGCCAAGGCTCAGGGACAGACCGTCCTTACCGGCATACACCGCCTGCGCTACAAGGAAAGTGACCGGGTAAGCAGCATCATCGGACTGCTCAGAGCTTTCGGAATTGAATGTTCAGCCACACATGACTGCATTACAATTACTGGCGGCAGGCCACATGAGGCAGTGGTCCGCACATATTCTGACCACCGCATAGCAATGGCCGCCGCCATTATGGGCGACTGCACCATTGATGACGCTGACTGCGTGGCAAAATCATACCCCGCATTCTTTGACGAAATGTCCCGTTTGGGAGTGAAAATTGAAAGAGCATGAAGAGAATACTGGTAATAAACGGCCCCAACCTTAACCTGCTGGGTGTTAGGGAGCCCGATGTCTATGGCTCACACAGCTATGACGATCTTGTGGGGTTCATCATGGACAAGGCCGCAAGCCTTAATCTGGATGTCAGAGTCCTTCAGTCCAACCATGAAGGAGCCATTGTCGATATGATACAGCAGGCACTTGACGGGACCGATGCCATAGTCATCAACCCGGCGGCATACACCCACACCAGCGTGGCCATTCTTGACGCGCTCAAGGCTGTGGGACTGCCCACAGTCGAGGTTCACCTTAGCGACATAAACTGTCGTGAGGAGTTCCGACGTTTCTCATACGTTTCACTGTACGCTGAAAAGACCATTTCAGGAATGGGCTTTGACGGCTATGCCGAAGCACTTGAATATCTTGCAGAATGAAATTCAGACAGATAAGGGAATTTATCAGAACAGGAATCTGGGACGCAGACCTGTCAGCCTACAGCAAGTTCAAGGCCCGTGTGACAAGGCATCTCAAGGTGTTTATCATAACCCTGCGCACCTTCTCAAACAAGCAGGTGGGCTACCGCGCCGTTGCACTGGCGTTCTTCACCACAATAGCGCTTGTGCCATGCATTGCCCTGGCGTTCGCCATCACCAACGGCTTTGGCATTGACGATGACCTTGCAAAGCTGCTCCTGCTCAACTACAGCGCCCAGGAAGAGATAATAAAAACCGTCCTGCAATATGCCGACAACGTCATCGGGGCCACCCAGCGCGGCGGATTCGGCATAGTCAGTTTCCTGTGTTTCATCTGGTTGGTATTCTGGCTCATGATTCAGGTGGAGAGCAATTTCAACTATGTGTGGGGAGTCAGGGTCGGCAAGACAAGGAAAATATGGAAGCGTCTTGGCGCGTATTTCATGATCATCATTCTGCTGCCGTTCGTAATCATAATGTTCCTTGCCACGTCACTGCAGTTCTCACAGGGAAACGGCCTCATGAACCTGCTCATCAACATTCCGTTCTGGGACAAGATTTCAGATGGAGTCCGATGGCTCCTGACCTACGGAATCACAGCGCTTGTGCTGACGCTCATGTACAAGTTCATCCCCACCCCGAAGGTAAAATTCAGCAACGCCTGGCATTCGGCCCTGCTCACAGCCGTCCTGTTCTGCATATTCCAGTGGATTTACGTTGAGACCCAGATTTTTTTCAACCGTCTGAACGGCGTGTTCGGCGCGGTTGCGGCCATTCCGTTCCTCATGATCTGGCTCAACGTGTCATGGTTCATCGTGCTGTTCGGCAACGAACTTACATACGCCTTCCACAACGTTGAAACCTACAATCCCCTGACAGAAGAATAATGGAAAGTTTCCTTCAGATAGATTCACTGTGCAAGTCATTCGGTGACAGGGTCATATTCGAAGGCCTGACCATGAGCATAGCCCAGGGTGAGAAAGTGGGACTCATTGCCCGCAACGGTCAGGGCAAGAGCACCCTGCTTGACGTGATTGCAGGCAATGCCGACTACCGCAGCGGCAGCATCACATTCCGCCGTGACATAAAGGTGGCGTATCTGGTCCAGTCACCGGTCTTCACCAAAGGCCTTGGTGTACTTGAAGCCTGCTGTCCTTCCAAGGACGATGAACTGCGCCTCAAGGCCCGCCAGCTTCTTACAAAGCTTGAGGTCAGCGACTTTGAAAAGCCGGTTGACCAGCTTTCCGGCGGTCAGGCCAAACGTGTTGCGCTGGCGCAGGTACTCATGTCCGATCCGGACTTTCTCATTCTTGACGAGCCCACCAACCATCTGGACGTAGAGGTGACTGAATGGCTTGAGGAATACCTTACCGCCAGCCGTCTGACCCTGCTCATGGTCACTCATGACCGCTACCTTCTGGACCGCGTGTGCAGCCGCATAATAGAAATTGACGATTTCCGCGCCTATTCATACAGCGGCAACTACAGCTACTATCTGGAGAAGCGTCAGGAACGCCTGGACGCCGAAGCCTCACAGCGCGAAAGCGACCTGAACCTGTACCGCTACGAACTGGACTGGATGCGCCGCATGCCCTGCGCCCGCGGCGGCAAGGCCCGCTACCGCAAGGAATCGTTCCATGAACTTGAAGAACGTCTGCAGCACCGCCGTGACGAACGCAGTGTGGCTCTTGACGTGAAGGCATCGTACATAGGCAAGAAAATCTTCGAACTTGAACACGTAAGCAAGGCGTTCGGTGACAAGGTCATACTCAAGGACTTCAGCTACACATTCACCAAAATGGAAAAGGTGGGCATTGTGGGTGAGAACGGCGTGGGCAAATCGACCTTCCTCAAGATGCTGCTTGACATTGTCCAGCCGGACAGCGGAAAGATTGACCGCGGCACCACGCTCAGGATCGGCTACTACGCCCAGGAGGGCCTGACCTTCCCTGATGACGCCCGCGTCATTGACGTAGTGACCGCCATAGCCGACCACATTGAACTTGATGACGGCCGCCGCATGTCAGCCGGCCAGTTCCTGCAGAAGTTTCTGTTCCCGCCCAAGACCCAGTACAGTTACGTGGGCAAGCTGTCCGGCGGTGAGCGCCGCCGCCTGTACCTGTGCACCATCCTTATGCGCAGCCCCAACTTCCTGATTCTGGACGAGCCCACCAACGACCTGGACATCATGACGCTTCAGGTCCTTGAGGAGTACATAGCACAGTTCAAGGGCTGCGTCATTGCGGTTTCACATGACCGATACTTCATGGACAAGATTGCACAGCACCTGTTCGTGTTTGAAGGGAACGGCAAGATCACGGACTTCCCGTCATCATACAGCGACTACATGGAGTACAAGGTGCTCAAGGAGGACCAGGAGAAGGCCGATGCCCAGGCCTCGCGCCCCAAACCCGCCGCCCAGGCCCCCAAGGCAGCCAACCCCATGAAGCTGACCTACAAGGAGAAGCGTGAAATGGAGTCAATCGAGTCCGAGCTTGAGCAGCTGGAAACCGAAAAGGCCAATCTTGAAGAGGCCCTGAACAGCGGCACCCTGCCCTACGACCAGCTCCAGTCCAAGTCCGCCCGCATTGGTGAAATCATTGCCCGCACCGACGAAATCACCCTGCGCTGGCTGGAACTCAGCGAGAAAATCTGAGTAATGACAACATTGCAACCAGAAGGCTCAGAATGCCGTTTTCACTGCAATGTTGTCAAGACAATAGAAAACGAATCCAGTCCGATATGTTTAAGGCCGTATCAGCAATGGAATATTAAAATAATTTATCTGCCACATTCTGTTGCACATGACTGGAATTGAGTTATTTTTGTCTTTCCAACAACTGACCGACTAACTTACATTCATTCATGAAAAAATCAGGTATTGTGCTTATTCTGGCTGCCGCTGTAATTGCACCGGCAGCAATTGTGGCCGCCCAGGCTGGCAGCGGCAGCATTCCACAGCGTCCTGAAGGACCTTGTGACGTTTACGCAAAGGGAGGTACGCCCTGTACGGCAGCCCACTCATCGACCCGCGCCCTGTACAGGGACTACAACGGGCCTCTCTATCAGGTAATGAGACAGTCCGATGGAAAGACGCTGGACATAGGCGTGGTTCAGCCCACGGCCGGTGATCCGGGCGGTTATGCCGATGCCGATGCGCAGGACCGTTTCTGCAAGGACACATACTGCTGGATTTCAATACTGTATGACCAGTCCGGCAAGGGCAACCACCTGACACAGGCACCGCGCGGCGGATTCGGAGGTCTGGCAATGGGCGGCTTCAACAACGTGCCCGTGGCTGACTGGGCCCCAATCACACTTATGGGCCACAAGGTCTATGGCGTATATATCAACGCCGGTATGGGACTGCGCTGGAATGACGCCCACGGAACAGCCGTTGACGACCAGGCCGAAGGACAGTACTGGGTAATAAACGGACAGCACTACAACACAGGCTGCTGCTTTGACTACGGCAATGCCGAGACCGACAGCCGTGATGACGGTGACGGCACAATGGAGACCACATACTACGGCAACCAGCCGTCATGGTACCGCGGACAGGCTCCGGGCCCCTGGATCATGACAGACCAGGAGAACAATCTGGTGGGCTGCGTTAACCCTGACCCCAATGACAAGTACTGCGCAGACCTGCCAAGCATAACATGGCGTTTCGTGACCGCTACGGCCGATGGCGAACCGCACCACTGGCGTTCCATGGGCGGCAACGCGCAGGGAGGTGATCTGCAGATAATGTATGACGGCATTCGCATACAGAACCCGCGCCAGAGCTATGACCCAATGCGCAAGCAGGGTGCCATTCTGCTGGGCAACGGCGGTGACAACTCAAACGGTTCAGCCGGTACGTTCTATGAGGCCGCAATGACCGCAGCGGGCACATTCCCGTCCATTGAGACCAACCAGGCCGTACAGGCAAACGTGGTTGCAGCAAAGTATGAAGTCGCAACCCTTGCCGTAGGAGCGGCCAACAAGACCTCAAAGCCCAACATGCTGCAGACCTTCTCACCCAAGAGCACAGAGAACGTGGCCGTCACATTCGTCAACACCACAGGCAAGGCCATTAACGACCTTGAAATTTCTCTCAAGACCCCCAAGGGCTGGAAGGCAGCTGTGGCAGGTTCAAAGGACAAGGTCCGCAAAATAGGTTATGAGGTTGCTCCCGGCCAGACCGTAGTGGTGACATTTGCCGTGACATCGGGCCGCAAGCCGTTCAACGGAGACCTGCAGGCCATTGCCAAATCCGATGGAAACCCCGTGTTCACCGCCCATGAGAAGGTGCGCAACGTGGCTCCGGTCAGAATAAACGAATTCCGCATTGCTGACGGCAGCGGCAACCAGACCAACTCGTTCATAGAACTGTACAACGCCGGCAACAAGGCTGTGAACATATCGGACTGGACGCTGACACACCATGCCGTGAATCTGCCCTACTTCTCATCCGTCCGCATTCCGGCAGGCACGAAACTTGCGCCAAAGGGATTCTACCTGCTTGGCATAAGCAACTCAGGCCTGTCAGTTGACGCAGCCAAGGGTGACGGCACAATCTACGTGCGCAGCGTGGCTGGCATTGAAACCGGCCATGAGATTCAGATAGGCACCGGCAAGAACGCAGAAAGGCGCACCGTGAGAAGCGTCATTGCCCCGCAGGCCAGATTCAACGGCGCTCCCACCACCCTGTGGCAGCCACTGCCTGAAGGTCCGGTCATTACCATACCCGCAGGCTCGACCAACATTCCGGTCACAAGCACCGCAGGTTTCAAGGCCGGTGACAAGATGGCCATCGGATACGGTTCCACATATCCGGCCGTATCGAACTCTCTTGAAAAGTATGAGGTCGTGACCGTGACCGAGGTGGGCAAGCCCGGCACGCAGGCATGGCTGTCAATGGACGCAAAGAAGGGTGACACCAACATAAAGGTTTCAAGCACCCAGAACATCACCGCCGGTGACAGGATACGTCTTGACATTGACAGTGAAGGTCACGGCATTGAATGGGTGACCGTCAAGTCCGTGGGCACGCAGTCCAGCCGCAGCACGTTTAATGGTCCTCTGGGCCCCAATGACAATCCCGGCACAGGTCTGGAACTCATGGAGCCGCTTAAATTCGACCACTCAAGCAACATGCCGTTCTCAGTCAACGGTACAGGCATAACATTTGAGCCCGCAACACAGTTCGACCACTCAAGCAACGAGCCCGTCCTGCCGCTGGTTTACGCTCTTGAACTTAACAGGCCACTAAGCAAGGCACATGAAATTAATGAAGTGGTCCTTGACGCCCAGGTAACGAACGCAGGCTATCACGGTGACGTTCCCGCAGACCTGCTGTTCGGCGGTCCCGCACTTGACGCATCACGCGGCAACATGACCCTGCGCAACGGCAACGGCCTGATTGTCGATGCCGTGAACTACGGCGGTCTGGTTGACCCGTGGCTGGCCGAAGGTTTCCATGAGGAGGCCGGAGCAGGCGCTGACGGCGCATTCGCCAGAGTTCCATCGGCCCCGCGCGGCGGATTCGGCGCTCCCGCAGCAACACCGGCAGCAGGCCCGGACCTGAGCACCGGCCGTTATCCTGACGGCTTTGACACCGATGACAACAAGCTTGACTTCCGCGCAGGCAGCGCCATGACCATTGCAGCCCCCGCACAGGCCGGCAGCAACAACGTCAAGGTGACTTCAACGAACGGCATTTCACTGGGTCAGGTCATGTACCTTGGCTCGGGCGAAAGCATGGAGAAGGTCAAGGTGGCTGTAATAGGCACAGCCGGCGCGACAGCCATCCGTACCAATGCCCCAAAGGGTGAGACAAAGCTCTCAGTTGCCAGCGCACAGGGCTTCCAGGTCGGCCAGAAGGTTTACATCGGACTTGACGAATACACCGTTGCCGATGTTCAGATTGTTCCGCGCCGCGGCGGTTGGGGACGTCAGCCGCAGACTCCTGCCAACCCGGATTCCGTCACTCTGACAGAGCCCCTCAAGTCCGATGTTTCCGCAGGCCAGTACCTGACCGGCAGCGGCATATCACTTGGTGCTCCTCTGACAAAGAACCACGGTGCCGGTGACGCGTTCGGCCCTTCAGTTGCAACTCCGGGCAAACCTAATGTCCAGTAACAGGAACATACTCAAATGGACAATGGTGTCACTTGGCACCATTGTCCTTATTTTAAGCACCGTACTGTGCATCCATGCACTTTCCGGACACGGACTCATCGGCTGTCAGGCCGGCACCTCATGCAGCCAGGTGCTTGGCAGCCGCTGGTCCTTCCTGCTCGGTTCCATTCCGGTAAGTGCGCTGGCAATGGGCGCGTACACCGCCCTGCTTCTGTGCATTCTGTACTTTGACCGCCTTGAGCCTGACCTGCAGCGCTTTACCGGCCGCATCATGCTGGTCATAGCCGGCGCAGTCTTCGGCAGCGCCATCTGGTTCATCCGCCTGCAGAAAAGCATGATACACGCCTTCTGCCCCTACTGCATGACAGCCCACTTCCTGGGCATGGTCCTGGCCCTGCTGGTCTTCATCTGGTGCATACGGCGCGGCGTCACACTGCGTGCCCTGCACTTCGGCATCGGACTTGTTCTGGCAATAGCATTAGCCGTGCTTCAGGCCCTGACCACGCCAAGGACGCTTTCAGAACGCGGTTTCGTGCAGGAGGAACTGCCCTCATTCACCACTTCAGAACTTCCGGTCATTGGCAAGTCCGATGCCCCCACGGTCATAACCCTGCTCTTTGACTGGCAATGCTCGCACTGCCGCCACATTCACCTTATGCTGCCCGATGTGGTACGTGAACTGCATGACAGCGTGGCTTTCATCTGCTGTCCTGTTTCGCTGAGCCAGGAGTGTAACCCATACGTTCCTTACGGCACCGATCTCTTTGCCGGCTCATGCGACCTGATGCGCATGGGACTGGCCCTGTGGAGGACCGACCGCAGCGCATTCCTTGAATATGAGACCTGGTTCCTGGGGCGTGCCCTGCCCTCTGTGGCAGAGGCCGGAGAAAAGGCCCGGGAACTTGTTCCGGACCTTGAAAGCGCCCTGCAGGACCCCTGGATTGACAGCTGCACACTGAAGGCGCTGGAACTGTTCGGCCGCACGTCCGTCAACGGCAAGGCCGCCATACCCCGCTTCATATATGGCGGCCGCTGGCTGGTCCCCGATGCCGATGACGCCCCCTCGCTGGCCGCCCTTATCCGCTCATTTGCACAATAGGGACGCACCTTGCACAATGGGGACAGTCCCTGTTGCGCAGGGACTGTCCCCATTGCGCAATCAGCGGGTGGCCCAGGCGGGCATGTCCAGCAGTACGGAAAGATTGAATGAACCGGACGTTCCCAATGACGGGAAATCAGTCCGGGCATAATATGCCTTCAGGCAGATATTGGTTTCAGAATAATCCCCATACTGTATAATACGGCGCAGTTTCACACTTGAAGACAATCCTGCAATCAGTCTGTTTCCGTATATTACGCTGACCTCTGCACCTTTCCTGTCAAGATTGGTCTTTTGAGAGAAATTTGGAAATCCCCAACCGGCAAACGGTGCAATGGCCACATATTGGCCGTCTATGACATTGAAGCCCAACTGTAACCCCATTCCCGCAGACTTGCAGTTGTAGCCGTCACGCCACAGGTATCCATAGTCGTCATCATAGAACATGCCGGACTGCCTTATTTCACCGCCAATGGCGCAGGCCACATCCATTGCCAGCCATAACCTGCTGTAATTGAGACGAAATCCTACCTCAAAGCCATGCATCGGAGTATAGAACATGCCAACGTCACCTGAATACTTCTCAAACCGGTATCCGCCAAAAGCCCCCAGTCCCCAGCATTTCCGGCCTACATCCGGAACGGTAACGGGATTCTCCGTGACCTCATCAAGCTTCTGCCTGTAAAGGTTTTCATATCGGACTATGGCAGCCGTGTCCTGACCGTATCCGGTCTCCATTTCATACTTTTCGACCGCGCTGTTCAACAGACTGCGGTAATAGGACTCCACTTCTTCAGGTTTGTCTGAAAACATGAGTGCATTCTGATATTCCCTGCGTATGACCTCAACCATGTCATATTCGGTCTGATTGAATCTTAAAGACCAGTCATTGGACAGGGTCGGATCATACCAGGACTGTTCTTTCAGTGAATACAGTTCAAGTGTGACCGGATAGTACCTTATGTTTCCCTGCTTTCCTACAGTGTGATTATGGGCCAGTCTCCATTCCAGAAACGTATGGAACCTGTTGTCCTTGTTCCCGGTATCAACATGCTTCACGGTAAAGTTGTTCCATGTGAGCGGTCCGTCATTCCAATGGTGAACAGTAACACCTCCGGCAGCGTCCGGCAAACGCTTGTCCAAAGGCGATACAGTTAAAATCTGGGCTTGAGCAAGCAATGCCTGACAGCACAGTACAGCAACAGTCAGTCTCTTCATAACGCCTGCCTTTTCAAATTCAAACTCCAAGCCTCAAATCCACAAGCAAGTCCGATGTTGAATGCCCAGACATTGCCCAAAGTGCTGAAACTGCCGTATGAACAGCTTGCTGTCAGTCTGAGGAAAAAGTCAGTCGTGTCCGTATTGGAAATCCATTGCCTTATTTTCCAGTCCGTCATTACACCGGCTGCAAGTCTCAGCGCTTTTATTTCACTGGTTATTTCATTATTGTTCTTTTCATCAGTGAGCCCTGTTTTCTGGTTGAAGAACTGGGTACCAATGCCTGCAAAAGGAGTCAGTTTCCAATATTGGCGGTCCAGAACCAGATACCCCAGATTCAGACAGACAGCGCCGCCACGGCAGTCCTTTCCTTTTTCCCAACTGTAGGAATTCTTGCTGTCAAAATGGAAACCGTCCGTCATGACCTTTCCGCCACCACCTACGCTTATTCCAAAATCAAATGACAGCTTACCGCTATACAGGTCCAGACCCGCATTGAAACACTCAAACGGTCCGATGCTTTCCGATACGGGTCCGAAGAGCTGCTGATGCTCATATCCGATGAACAGCCCCACGCCGAACGTGTTCTTCTCTATTGAAGGCGGTGCGGGCTCGTTGATCCCTGTAGCGGAAAGTTCCAATGCGGTCCGTTTCTCATACTGGGCTATTACTGCCGTATCTGTTCCCTTTCCCGTTTCCTGCTCAAGCGCCTCATAACGGCTGTCCAGCTGCCGCTGGAAATAATCATAATCCGGTCTGTTCCTGTTTCCGGCATTCAGGGCATTCTGATACTGCCGGCAAATTATTTCAGCAATGTCAAACTCCAGCTGATGGTACCGCAAGGTCACATCATCGGCCCTGTCCGGATCATACCAGGACAGCAGCCTGTCAACAGACAGATTCACACTACGGTAAAAGAAACGGACGTTGCCCTTGCGGACCGGTTCGGTTTCGACATTGACCATCCAGTCCAAATCGGACTTGTCTTCTACTGAAGGCGGCAGGTGTCGGACCTGAAAGTCATTCCATGTGAGCGGACCTTCACTCCAAAGTCTCCTGCTGTCTTCCATGGACGGAAAGTCCTGAGCCATGCAGGGATACGCAGACATGGCAATCAAAAACAGTTGTATAAGTTTTTTCATACTTTAAATATAATCGGACACTAAAATAGTTAATTGCACAATAGGGACGCACCTTGCACAACAGGGACAGTCCCCGTTGCGCAGGGACTGTCCCTGTTGCGCACCAGTCTGACTGGGAACGCCATATCGCCAGACTCTTCCAGAGTCAGACTCTTTTCTCCCCTCCACTCGGAATAACAGGCCGCCTTGCCGGAATCTGAAACGTGATACATGGTCTCATCACGCCCGGCGTCTTCTAAGGAATACGGATTATCATAATAATAAAGCCATGGGTCCATACTGCCAAGAAACGGTATGAGCAGCGTATCGGACTCATGGCCGTGACTTTTGGAAGTAAAACGCACGACCGGCACAGCATCCCGAAAATCGTGCAGAGCGACATTGCATGATGAAATAAGTTCCTGCACTTCATCCCAGGTGGGTAAGCGCCAGCCTTCAGGGACGGAAGCCAGCAGGCGCGGCAATTCGCTCCGTGTAAAATAGCCGGACTCCTCAGATCCGTATCCGGGAGAGAGTTCACCCAAGTTGACATCGGCCCAGAGGACACTCAGTCCAAGGTCTACCGGATGTATTTCCTGCGGGATTACCGTGACGCGGCATCGGGCTTCACGGCCGCCTGCACCTGCAATTATTTCACAAGTGCCGGCAGACAACGCTTTTATCACGCCGTTCACATCGGCTATGGCAATGCTCTCATCGGAAGAACTCCAGGAGAACATGTCATTCAGGCAGATTCTAGAAGGAATGACTTTGGCCGTTACACAGGTTTTCGTGCCTGAAAGCATGACAAGGTCCGATGTGTCCATGACGACTGTTTCAAAATCGTTTTCCTGCAGGGCGGTTACAGCGCGCACGGGAACGCCCAGGTATCTGGTATCGGAATTGGAAAAAAGAGAACATTTATTCAGGTTCAGGCAGGCTCCGTCCTCGGATGTCAGGATACGGCACATCTCTCCGCGTCCGGCAGGACCGTTACCGTCCATGACACCCGAAGCGGGAAAGAATACGCTGCGGTCTTCAAATCCGGGCACCATGCTGACAAGCCGAATGCCCGGTATGCCGCACAAGGTGTCAGCAACGGCATCACATGCGTCAGCCAGCAGTTCACATTCCATGCGCGCAGGCATGCGCCACTCCGGCCCCCACGCCACCCTTGCAATGTCATCATCAGGCGTAAGCCTCTTGGGCCGGGACCTTCCCGTACTCCAATTGTCTGTCCTGTAATTGAATATGCCTTCCCTGCTGCCCCACATGAATGTGTTCCAGCTGTAGAAATCCTTGGTCCAGGTCTCAGACCAGACAAAGCTGTCACCCCAGTCCTGCGGCCGCTGAGCACCCACATTCATGGTGGCAATGCGGAACGGCAGGCCCAGGTCAACGCTTTCAAATATGCCGGGAAGCACTGTCACCCTGCATTTGCGGGTATGGCCGGCACACGTCACAGTTATGGTGCACCGGCCTGCAGAGCGGGCAAGCACGCTTCCATACTCCACGACAGCCACTGTGGTGTCACTTGACTCCCATGTGCACAGCGCGTCCAGAACGCGGTCCGATTCCAGTCCGATGATTCCGTGGGCGCCCTCATGCAGGGTCATGCTCCCTGTTTTCAGCCGGAATTTCTTCACATCGGACCTGGTGACCTCTGACACGGGACGGACAGACAGCGACAGGCTTTTGCTCTGGGGCCATATATAATGGCCGCTCCAGATCATGTACACTGCAAAACCGGAATGATTATCCGGGGAAGGTATGGGCGTCGAGCTCCAGTAGCACCCCACGTCTTCAGTCTGATGCACCCCTTCGTCGTTCTGCCAGCCTTCAAAAGGCAGGAAAATGCTGTTGCCTTTGAATCCGGGGACATGAGATGTCACAAGGTACCCGGTCACGCTGTCACTTTCAATGAATTTCCAGGTGCAGTTTGCCAGCAGTTCGCGCCATTCCTGCCAGGAGGGAGTGCGCCACGGCTCTTCCAACGGCACATCGGCCTGAAACCCGAAAAGTGTGGCGGTATCACCGCACTGCACATTAGCCGCAGCCCATTTGACTGACAGCCCAAGGTCAACCAATACGCGGTCATCGTCCGTCGCAGGAACAGGCGCAGCCATTAGCAGCGCCACAGCAATTGCAAAAAGTCTTTTCATGCTGCAAAATTCGTCACTTCACCCGCTCCGCACAAGATTCAGGCGTTGCAAAAGCGTTGCACAACGGGGACAGTCCCTGCGCAACGGGGACAGTCCCCGTTGCGCAGGGACCGTCCCCATTGATCAAAGCGGCCGTCAATGGCGTTGTCCGGGGTCCAGCGGTCGCCCATGCAGATGAACGTGTCCTTCTTTCCGGCCACCGGAATGAAGAATGTGCTCTGTGAGTGGTAGGTCGTTTCGCTGTCCGGGTCCACACAGGGGTTGCCAATCTGTACACCTTATATATGTGTACGGCCCCGTGACCTTATCGGCCTGCGCAATGCCAATCATGGCACCGTCATAGCCTCCGTTCTTGGGCTCAAGGTGGAACCACATGACAAACTTTTTCGTTCTGGCATTGTATATGACCTTGGGACGTTCCAGAATGCAGCCTTTCATTATGTCCGATGCAGGGTCGTCACTGACGGCCAGCGTCCACTCATCAATATTGATTTCTTTCATAGCTCTGCACATTTCCGGCAAATGTAATCAAAAAATGACTATATTTGCAGCCGAATGAAAGGGGGTGCTCCATATAAAGGAGCTGAGATTATACCCTAGGAACCTGATCCGGTCAGTACCGGCGTAGGGAGTGGATTTCGGAACTTGCTGTATCCCTTTTCATTTTATATTATACATAACAAAATGAAGAGGGTTTTCTTTTTTCTCACACTCATCACGGCATGGACCTGCGTCCGGGCCGGAAACGAGTACGCGGACAGCGCAATGGTCATTGATTTGGGTGAAGTCATAATAGCTTCGACCCGCGTGGCCGCGGACGCACCCATGACGGCTAGTCTCATCGGTCAGGAGACACTGCAGGACGCACAGACCGGCACAAGCGAACTGCCTTTCCTCATGCGGCTGACCCCATCGGCCGTAGCCGTATCGGACAACGGTACAGGCATAGGCACCAGCTACCTGCGCATACGCGGCACCGGCGGGGAGCGCATAAACTTCACAATGGACGGAGTGCCGCTGAACAACCCTGAGGACCAGTGCGTGTTCTGGGCCAACATGAACAGCTACAGCGCATCGGTCCGCAGCATTCAGATACAGCGCGGCGCGGGCACATCGACCAACGGAAGCGGTGCATTCGGTGCAAATGTCAGCATGGAGTCCGATGCCCCCGACCCCGACCGCCACGCCGGTCTGGAACTGTCTGCAGGGACATACGGCACTTACGCGGGCACCGTCAGGGCGGGCACAGGAACGCTTGGCAGACACCTGACTCTGGACGGGCGTTTCTCATACACGCATACAGACGGATACATTGACCGCACGGCAGCCAATCTGGGCTCATACTTTGCGCAGGCTGCGTGGAGGGGGGACAACCTGGTCATACGGCTCAAGAATTTTGGCGGCTACGAGCATACAGGCCAGGCCTGGGACGGTGTTCCAAGCTATATGATTGCAGCCGGAAACCGCACGTACAACGACCTTGGCTTCTACCATGACGACAACGGACAGGCCGCCTGCCGCCCCACCACGGACAACTACTGGCAGAACATTACGCACCTGAGCATGTCAGGACGCCTGAATGAATACTGGAACGCCGGCATGACGCTGAGCATGAACATTGAAGACGGCTATTATGAGGACATGAAGGACAGCACCAGCCTGGCAAAGAAGTTCGGTCTGAACAGTTACGGCAAAGCCAGCGCCGACCGCCACAAGTGGGTTGGTAGCCGCCAGTACGGCGCGTTCGCCACGGCCGTGCGCGCATCGGACCTGTGGGAACTGACAGCCGGGGCCGGCAGCATGTGGTACACATCGGACCACTGGGGAGAGCTGACTTGGATTCAGGGACAGTACCTGACAAGCCCTGTAAGGTATTATGAGAGCGATGCCTCCAAACTGGACGCCAACGCGTTCGCAAAAGGGCTGTTCCACCTGGGAGCGCTGAACCTGTTTGCCGATGTGCAGCTGCGGCATGTGGACTACCGCATAGGGGGACAGAACGACAAGTTCATAAAGGACGGGGACGGCATGTACATTAACCAGAAGCTTGACGTCAATGAGACCTTCACGTTCTTCAACCCCAAGGCCGGAATCAGCTGGAACAGCCCCGTGGGTGACATGTACCTGTCATTTGCACAGACCCACCGCGAGCCCACGCGCAACAACTACACCGACAACGGCGGAACGCTGCAGCCCAAGACCGAAACCCTGAACGACATTGAGGCCGGCTGGCAGAAGGCAGGCTACATGTGGCACGCGGGCGTGAACCTGTACTTCATGGACTACCGCGACCAGCTTGTCCCGACCGGACGGCTCAGTGACATTGGTGAGGCACTGACCGAGAACGTGGACCGCTCATACCGCGCTGGCATCGAACTGCAAGGCGGAATCCAGCCCACGGCATGGTTCTCAGGGGAATTTTCCTGCACGCTAAGCGACAACAGGATAATTGATTTCACGGAATACGTGGGGGACACGCAGTTCCACTATGACAGGACCCACATTGCGCTGTCACCGGCAGTCACCGCGTCCGGCCTGCTGACTTTTGACATTCTGAAAAACCTGCAGCTGTCACTTTCCACAATTTACGTAGGCCGCCAGTACCTTGACAACAGCAGCAGTCTGGAGCGGTCACTTGACCCATACTGCGTGACGGACCTGAATGCCGTCTTCACAGCGGGCAGGATGCGTCTCAGCGCCAAGGCAGGCAACATATTCGGGGTCCGATACGCAACCGGCGGCTGGGCTTCCAGCGAGATGTCCGGCCAGGAGCGCATCTCATACGACGGTCTGTTCGTGCAGGCCCCGCACACATTCACAATGACCTTATCAATCGACCTATGAACATGTGGCAGTACATTTGCGACCAGTTCACCGGAATGGACTTCTGGGATGCCATCCAGACCGCCGGACTGATACTCAGTTTCATATACCTGTGGCTTGAGTTCCACCAGAAGCCGCTCATGTGGGTCATAAGCGCCATGTGCTCAATGATCTACGCCAGCGTGTATTTCCACAGCAAGATTTATGCCGACATGGCGTTCAGCTGCTTCAACATATGCATGTGCGTATATGGATTTGTCAAATGGATGCGTTCCGGCGCTTCCGGGCATAAGTCCGATGAAATCGTGTACCGTCATTTCCGCATGCGCGAACTCATGGCGGTGCTGGGAGCATCGGCCCTGATATGGACAGCCATGTTCTGCATACTGCGTTTCCTGACAGATTCACCCGTCCCCGCACTGGACGCCCTGACAACCATGCTCAACATTGTGGGCACCTGGGTGCTTGCCCAGAAGATAATCGAGGTCTGGGGCATCTGGCTGCTTGTCAATGCCATTTCCATATACATCTACTGCCGCCGCGGCCTGCACATCACCACTATCCTGCTCTACGGCTTCTATCTGTGCGCATCGGTCTATGGCTGGATAAAATGGAAGGTGAAAGGACAATTATGCTGACAGCCGGCCGGCAGCACCTTCAGAACCGGCTCAGTGGAAATTCAGTGGGGAAATCCGCAATCAGAAGTTCGTTCCATTTGTGACTCGGGCTATTCCCGAATCAGACAGTGTTTTGAGGTACTATTGCTTCTGTGCCTCAGGAAAAGCCCGAGCCGGAAGCCCTTTTTACGTATGAACAGCGTTATGCCTCGGGTATTTCCTGAGGCAGAGAATCAGTTCAGTCCCGGCGCAGAAAATGGCGGGAACTGCGCCAACAACGATAGCGCCCAATTCACAAGGTTCCTGAGGCGTATCGTGCTTGAGTATGGTGCCGTTCTTCGGACCGGACATTTCGATGCACTTTCCACCCGTTTCGTGCATTGAGATTTCAGCACCTCACCTTGTCTGAGCGCTTCCGGAACAACATACACCGCCATGTGAATGAGATATTTCAACCATAATATGAATACGGCATCGGAACAGATGGACGCACTTGCACAACGGATAATCCACAAAGCCGTTTTTCTGCATTTGCGTCCAATCTTTGGCTGTTTTCCGGACGCTCTTGCACGCAGGACCACCTGTAGGGCGTATTTTCTGCAAGTGCGGCACATGTTATTGGCATTTACGCTGATTTACCGGACACACTTGCACGCAGAACCAGCTACAGTGCACTTTCCTGCAAGTACGTCCACTATAGTTAAAGACAAATCCCACACTGAATTTCCACTGAACCAAAAAAATGCCGTACCCAAGGCATACAGGCCTTCAGGGTACGGCAAATTGTTACCGGACCTGGAATCAGACCAGATGTCTGATCAGGTCTTCACGTTCTCCGTACAGATAGTCTATGACCGGCATTTCTATCATTGTATAGCAGCCGGGCTTCTGAAGCATTGATGCGCGGGCGGCACATACAAGAATCTGCCCAGTCAGAGCGGGGTTGTTGATCTTCATGTTGAATTCGAACAGCTGGTTCTGGGTCTTGCCGGAAACGCCCTTGCGCGTCAGATTCACACCATGTCCCATATCCTTGAGGGCATCGACAGATTCAACCTGCATTACGTGTGTCTCATCATTGACAAAATACGGGTCAGCCTTGATTGCAGCGGCCACATCTTCAAACCTATAACCGTCAAGAATCTCAACATATACCATACGGCGGTGAATGCCGGTGCCTACCGGAATTGTCATTGAAAGAGCAGCCTTGACGCCAGGAACAGCCTTGACGGCGACTGAATGTCCCATTGACATGCCGGGGCCGAAATTGGTATAGCTCAAGCCCTTTGGAGCCATGGCCTGCATGAGGGCGCGGACAATAGAATCAGAGCCCGGATCCCACCCTGCACTTATCACTGCCACTTTTCCGGCAGCTGCTGCAACCTGCTGGAGACGTTTGCGGGTCTCTGGAATGAGTGTATGAATGTCAAAACTGTCAACGGTATTGATGCCAAGCTGAAGGATTTCTGTCGCATATTCTTCCGTCTTGCGGCTGGGCACCGCCAGTATTGCTACATCGGGCTTTCCAAGTTCTGAAATTTTTCTTACAATTTTATACCCCTGAAGTTCCTTGGGGCAGTCAGCATCACCATTACGGCGGACTATTCCTGCAACTTCAAAATCAGGTGCCGTCTCCAAGGCCTCCAGCACATACCTGCCAATGTTTCCATAGCCTACAATTGCTGCTTTAATCTTTTCCATAATGTTCAGGTTATTGTTTTTCGGGAGCAAAATTATTAAAAAAAGACAGATTACATACGCGCGCGGGCAATAATCGGTGCAGTTTTCCGTTATTGGAAAAAAAGGAATCATGATTGAATTCATTGAAGGAAAAGTTGAAGAACTGACCCCCACCCAGGCTGTACTGCTTACACGTGGCGGTGTCGGTTACGATCTGAATATCTCACTGTTCACATTCTCAGCACTGCAGAACAGGGAGGAAGCACGGCTGTATGTCCATGAAGCCATCCGTGAAGACGCATATCTTCTGTACGGATTCAGCGGAAAGCAGGAACGTGAACTGTTCCTCATGCTCATTTCCGTTCCCGGCATTGGCGGTGCCAGCGCCAGAATGATCCTGTCATCATTCTCACCGGCCGAACTGGTCGAAATCATCAGTTCCGGCAACGACAGCCTGCTCAAGAAAGTCAAGGGCATTGGAGCCAAGACAGCCCAGCGCATAATTGTGGACCTGCATGACAAGATTGCAAAAACAAAGTCCGATGATAGTCCGCTCAATCTTTCCGCCGGCATCCAGAGCGGCAAGGTTGCCGATGAAGCACTCCAGGCTATGACGGCTTTGGGTTTTGTCCAGTCTGCCGCACAGAAAGTGGTGACATCAATCCTTAAGGAACAGCCGGACATGAGTGTCGAGGCTGTAATACGGGAAGCGCTGAAACGGATCTGACAAGACTGGAATGACACTTTTCCGACGACTCTTTACAGCATTGCTGATGACGGGCTCCTTCTTATGCGGGGGCTCTTGTCTGCTATATGCCCAAGAGCCGTCAAGATCACTGCCCCTGCCCGACAACATTGAGGAAAGCACGGTCTTTGACGAATCAGACGGAACGTTCAGCATAGGCTACAAACTGGGAGATGACTACCTTGACGTTCCCACCGTCATGACACCCGATGAATACAACCGCTGGACCATGCAGCGTTCCATGCAGTCCTATTTCCTGACCAGATATGACGAAGAGGTCAGGAATCAGAAAGAAGACAAGTTCGATTTCACAGACATAAAGTTCGATCTGGGACCGGCCGAAAAGATTTTCGGTCCTGGAGGTGTGCAGATCAAGACCAGCGGATCGGCATCAATAAAATTCGGCTATTCCCAGAATAAAGTTGACAATCCCGCACTGTCACTGCAGAACCGCTCGACCCACGGCTTTGACTTTGACGAGCAGATTAACCTGAACCTCAGCGCCAGCGTAGGTGACAAGATCAACATGAATCTGAACTACAACACTGAGGCCACATTTGACATTGACGCAAAAAAAATCAAGCTGCGCTATGAAGGCAAGGAAGATGAGATAATACGTCTGTTTGAAGCCGGCAACATAAGCTTCCCTTCAAACTCATCACTCATTCAGGGAGCGACCTCACTATTCGGCATACGCACAGACCTTCAGTTCGGCAAGCTCAAGCTGCAGATGGTCCTGTCACAGAAAGAATCGTCATCGGCCTCAGTCAGTTCCCAGGGCGGGCAGCAGATTACGGACTTTGAACTTGACGCCAGCAGTTATGATGAGAACCGCCATTTCTTCCTGTCGCATTTCTTCCGTGACAACTATGACGTGAACATGTCCATGCTGCCCAATATCATTTCAGGCATTCAGATCACAAGAATTGAGGTTTGGGTGACCAACAAGAAGAGCAATTACGACAACCCGCGAAACATTGTGGCTTTCACTGATCTTGGAGAATCAGACCACATAAGCAATCCCTTATGGCACCGCCTTGACGGCCCCGCCACATCAAACAGGGCGAATGACCTGTACAGCAGCATGGTTGAAACCTACGCGGGGGCACGTGACATTGACAAGGTGGCCACCACATTGGGCGCCTTCCTTTCAGGCAGCACAGATTATGAAAAGATTTCCAATGCCCGAATGCTGTCATCATCGGAATATACCCTGAACAGTTCATTGGGATATATCACTTTGAAGACTGCCCTTACGTCCGATGAGGTGCTGGCCGTGGCATACGAATACACCTGCGGCGGCAGCAACTATCAGGTGGGAGAATTCTCATCGGACATGACAGATACCGGTCAGAACCTGTATGTCAAGCTGTTGAAATCCAATTCGAATTCACCGGGAACAGGCACCTGGGATCTGATGATGAAGAACATTTACACCATCACAAACGGCAGCATAAGCAGGGAGCAGTTCAAACTTGGCATCTATTACAACAGCGACAGTACCGGCAGCCGCATTACCTACCTGCCTGAGCCTGTGCTGAAAAGTACTCCACTTATCAGGCTCATGGGACTTGACCGCCTTGATGACAACCAGTCAGCCCACCCCAACGGCAAGTTTGACTATGTTGAAGGCTACACCGTGCTTTCATCACAGGGCCGCATCATATTCCCTGTCGTCGAACCGTTCGGCAGCAATCTGGCTAAAGTCATTGGTGATTCCGCACTTGCTTCAAAGTATCTGTTCACGGAACTGTACGATTCAACACGCACAGTAGCCAAGCGCATTGCCAACAAGGACAAGTTCATTCTTGCAGGACAGTATTCAGGAGCTGGCGGCAACGTGATACAGCTTGGAGCATACAATATTCCACGCGGGTCTGTCATTGTCAATGCCGGAGGTGTGACACTGTTAGAAAACGTTGACTACACGGTTGACTACAGCATGGGAACGGTGACCATAATAAATCAGAGCATAATCGATGCCGGCACCAATGTGGACGTTCAGCTTGAAAGCAACACCGAATACAGCATGCAGCGCAAGACCATGGCCGGAATCAACTGGGCTTATGACTTCAGCAGGGACTTTCAGATTGGCGGTACGCTCATGCATCTGAATGAAAAGCCGCTGACCAGCAAGGTCACCATGGGCGACGAGCCGCTTGTCAACACCATGTACGGACTCAACATAAACTGGAAACATGAAAGCCAGTCTCTGACCAATCTCATTGACATGCTGCCTTTTGTCAATGCCACAAAGCCTTCCAGCATCAATTTCCAGGCCGAAATGGCAGCGCTGCAGTCCAAGGTCTCAGACAAAGTCCAGGGCAGTTCGTCATACATTGATGACTTTGAAAGTGCCGAAAGCGGAATCAGTCTGTCACAGCCGTCGGCATGGTCACTGTCTGCCGTTCCTAAAGACATGAAAGGATACGGTCTTTCAGGCAAGGTGGAATCCGGATACCACCGTGCACTGCTCAACTGGTTCTACATTGACCCGCTGTTCACCCGCAAGAATTCGCCGCTTACTCCGGCTCATCTGAAGAACAATGATGAAGCTCTGTCAAACCACTATGTGCGCGAAATATATGAACGCGAACTGTACCCGAACAAGGAATCCACATCAAGTGAATCAACCACACTTCAGGTCCTGAACCTGGCCTATTACCCCAACGAACGCGGCCCGTACAATCTCAACCCGAATCTGGATTCCGACGGTCATCTGTCTGATGCCCGGGACAACTGGGGCGGAATAATGCGCAGGATCACTACAACTGACTTTGAAGCGGCAAACATCGAATACATTGAGTTCTGGCTGATGGACCCGTTCATATACAATCCTTCGGCCGCAGGCGGAGATCTGTATCTCAATCTTGGAGAAGTGTCTGAAGACGTTCTTCTGGACGGAAAGAAATTCTTTGAGAACGGTCTGCCTGTCAATGGCGACTCTACAAAATGGACTTCTACCGTCTGGGGAAAAGTGCCGAACGTCAAGAGTCTGGTATATGCCTTTGACAACAGCGATGCTGACGGACGTGCAAAACAGGATGTGGGTCTGAACGGTCTTTCATCGGAAGAGGAGCGGACCTGGCCGGCATACGCTGCATATCTGGATGCAATACGCGGAAAGGTGTCCGCACAGGTGTTCCAGTCCTTCTATGACGACCCTGCGGCTGACAGCTATCACCATTATCGCGGATCGGACTATGATGCAGCGGAAATGTCCGTTCTTGACCGTTACCGCAAATACAACGGAACCGAAGGCAATTCCCCCAATTCCGCCCAGTCCGATTCACGCTATGACCAGTCGGCGCGCACCACTCCGGATTATGAGGATGCCAACTCGGACTATACGCTGGACGAATATGAAAAGTTCTTCCAGTACCGCATCTCCCTGCGTCCGTCAGACCTGGAAATAGGCACGAACCACATATCGGACAAGCGTGAAGTCAAAATCAAACTGAGAAACGGAAACACCGAGACTGTCAGTTGGTACTGTTTCCGCATTCCGATTACAGACTACGAGAAAGCCGTAGGTGCAATCCGTGATTTCAGTTCGATAAGGTTCATGCGCATGTACCTGACCGGATTCGATGAAGAGGTTCACCTGAGATTCGGAACGCTCAATCTGATGACAAGCCAGTGGCGCAATTACGAACAGCCAATTTACAGCGCCACCAACAGGGCACCGTCCGTGTCAGGCAAATTCTCAGTAACATCAGTCAACATTGAAGAGAATGGTGACCGCAGTCCCGTCAACTATGTGGTTCCTCCCGGAGTGACCCGCATTCTTGACCCCAGCCAGTCACAGCTTGTTCAGGACAACGAGCAGGCTATGAGCCTTAAGGTCACAGGCCTGGGTGCAGGTGAAGCGCGTGCCATTTACAAGAAGAGCAGCTATGACCTGCGCAAATACCGTCGCATACAGATGTTCACACATGCTGAAGCTGTACTGCCCGATGACGGTACACTCAAGAATGGGGACATATCGGTATTCATCAGACTGGGATCGGACTATTCCGGCAACTATTACGAATATGAGATTCCTCTTGAAATAACCGCGGCAGGACACTACAGCGGTTCCAGTGAGAGTGACCGCAGACTTGTATGGCCCGAAAAGAACATGCTGGACATTGACTTTGACGTCCTGACAGAGGTAAAGAACCACCGCAACATTCAGAAGAACCTTGGAGCGCTTGCCGCATCGGCCATATACAGCGAATATGACCCGGACAACCCGGACAACAGGATAAGCATAGTCGGAAATCCGTCACTTGGAAATGTCAGAGCAATAATGATAGGTGTGCGCAACAACTCCATGAGTTCAAAGTCTGCCGAGGTGTGGGTCAACGAACTGCGTCTTGTCGGTTTTGAAAGCGAGGGCGGTTATGCGGCCCAAAGCAAATTGGCTCTCAGGCTGTCTGACATTGCAACCATAGACCTTGCAGGACAGATGTCAACCGCAGGATTTGGCGGTCTGGAACAGGGAGTCATGGACAGGAAGACCGATGACAGCTACCGGTATTCCGTCACTACAAGCTTCAACGTCGGGCGTTTCCTGCCTGAAAAGGCCAGTATTTCCGTACCTGTCTATTATTCACATACCAGGGAACAGATTTCTCCCAAATACAGTCCTTATGACACGGACCTGCTGCTGGACGATGTCATTGACTCATACGGCAACAGACATGAGCGTGATTCCATAAGACACATTTCCACAGAAAGCATTGAGTCGGACAATTTCAGCATATCGAACGCCAGAATCAACATTTCCAGTGAGGTACCAATGCCTTATGACCCGTCAAACTTCTCAATAAGTTATTCAAAGAGTACCAGGGACAACAGTTCCAGTACCATAGACTATGAGCATGACGAGAACTGGAAGGCATCTCTTGATTACAGCTACTCGCCCGGTCTGCCGGAATGGGAGCCGTTTGCAAATCTTGCGCCGGAATCCAAGTGGCTTTCACCGCTCAGAGAGACAGCCATCAGTCTGCTGCCGCAGAACATTTCATTCAACACAGGTCTGCAGCGCAGCTATCACGAACTTCAGGAAAGAGACCTGGAAGGGTCGGACGGCATCCCTGTAATATTCTCCAAACAGTTCTACTGGAACCGCGACTTTTCGCTCAAATGGAATCCTGTCAAGCTGTTGAGACTGTCCTTCAGCGCCCATACGCGCGCTGAAATTGAAGAGCCATACGTAGTAGTCAACAAAGACCTCTACCCGGACCAGTATCAGATTTGGAAAGACTCCGTCAAAATGAGTCTCATGAACATGGGACGGCCGCTGGACTACACCCAATCCTTCCAGGCATCGTACTCGTTGCCGCTGGAAAAGATTCCGGCATTTGAATGGATGACGCTGGAATCCAGCTTCAGTTCCAACTACTCATGGAACCGCGGAACAACTTACGCGGACGGATCGTCATACGGAAACATCATCAATACTGCACGCTCCGTTTCTGTAAACTCAAAGTTGAACCTGCTCAAGCTGTACAACAAATCCCGATACCTCACTACGGTCAACAGCAGGTTCAGTTCAAGGTCATCAAGCGCATCGACCAAGAAAAGCAGGACATATCAGAAAGAGCTGACCCTATGCCCCGATACGACGTATGTCATCAAGCATCTGCTGGGGACAGTTACAGCCAAAGTCACCGCAACTGAAAAAGACGGCAGCAGAGTCAGGATCAGATACCGCAATCTGAGCGCGGACAGCATGTCAATAAAAGTGAAAGACACAATGACTGTAGTTCTGAAGATAGCCCAGGATCCTGACCGCAGGCCCAGAAGATACAAATTCTCATTCGAAGACGGAATCCAGTTAGGTCTGCGCACCCTGATGATGGTCAGGAACGTTTCCATATCCTACCGCAACAACTATTCCATGAACCTTCCCGGATTCATGCCCGGTTCAACCGTATTCGGGCAGAGCAGCAGCCATGACCTGCTGGCCCCCGGACTTGATTTCGCATTCTCACTTACGGGCGATGACTATCTGAAGAAAGCCATGGACAACGGATGGCTGCTGTCCGGCAGCGGGATTGCCCATACCGCATCTTCATCGGCCAATGAAGATCTTCAGGTCAGGATGACCATAGAACCGCTGCGTGATGTCAAGATCGATGCCAACGCAAGCTGGAACAAGACCGGATCAAACAGCATCCAGTACATGTACTCAGGCATGCCCAATTCACGCAGCGGCAATTTCAGCATGACCGTCGTCAGCATTGGAAGTGCCTTTGACAGACACAGTGCCGACAACGGGTACCGTTCAAGAAGCTTTGAGAAATTCATGAACAGCATTCCTGTAATGCGTGACAGGATTGAAGCCCAGTACATCAATTCACGCTATCCTCAGGAAAGCAGTCTGGCCGGTCAGAAATACGACCCGGCAAACGGCGGTGTTGACATGTATTCGTCAGACGTGCTGATACCGGCGTTCCTGGCCTCATATACCGGTCACAACCCGTCCAGAAGTCCGCTTGACCTGTTCCCGTCTATCTTGAGCATGCTGCCGAACTGGTCTGTCACATACAGCGGTCTGTCACAGCTGCCGTTCTTCAAAAAACATTTCAAGAGCTTCAACCTGAAACACGCATACAAGAGCGTGTACTCCATAGGCAGTTTCAACACCTTCAACAGTTACATGGAATACATGAACGGCCGCGGATTCATTGAAGACATAACAAGCGGCAACCCCATTCCAAGTTCCATGTTCAACATCAGTGCCGTCTCCATCAACGAATCATTCGCTCCTCTTGCCGGAGTTGACATGACGTTCAACAACGGAATTTCAGCCCGTTTCGAATACCGCAAGACACGCGTTCTGACTCTGAGCACTACAGCCGTCCAGTTGGTGGAAACCACATCGGACGATATAACGGCCGGTTCAAGCTATAAGATTACGGGGGTGAAACTTCCTGGCGCTCAGGCCGGAAGCGGCAAGAACAAGGTCAGCAATGACCTCAACTTGAGTGCTGACTTTTCATTGCGCAACCAGAGCGCCCTGTGCCGCAACCTGCGTGAAGGCAGCACACAGGCCACCAGCGGCAACCGTGCCGTCAAATTCTCCCTGCAGGCCGATTACACATTCAGCCGCATGCTGACGCTCAATTTCTACTATGACTACCAGAGCAATTTCCCGCTGGTATCGGCTTCATCGTATCCCACATCAACTCATGACGCGGGCTTCACACTGAAATTCCAGCTGACAAGATAACAGGAAAAACGTCAGAGATACGCGCCCAGTCCGTGACCGAATGGATAGGAACTGCTCCACGTACCGGACAGTCGGCCTGATGCCGTCACAGTGCCCTTGAAGACATTGGAAACGACACTGGCCACATCACTGTCTGCAATGCCTGAATAGACAATGGCATCAGGCTTGCCTTCCCAGCCTTCAGTATTGACAGGACCGCCTGTTGCAAGCACCACAGCCACCATTCTCGATTTCGAATGGAAGGCGGCGCACACGTCATCCACCAGTTTCATGTCTTTCGCATCAAGGGAATCACTGAACACTATGACAGCTGAATTTGAAGCGATAGCATCGGCTCTAAGCTGATATGCCTGACGCTCCGTTACGGAGTGGCGGCTGTAATATGACACGACCGATGGCTCCAGCCTGAAACCGGCTTTTGCAAGACTTTCATCAAACAGACCGTATGACTCACTGCCATAGAGAGCAATGCGCTGTCCAGCGGTTTTCAAAGGAATCATACCATTGTTCTTAAGAAGTACCATACCTTTTTCAAGCAGGCTCTTCCTGTAAGACGTAATGTTCATGACGGAATCATCAATTGACGGTACAGGCTTGTCCAGAGACCGTTCAATGAATGCAAGGACCTTTGCGACACACATATCCAGCACCGGTCCGCTAATGGTGTCCGATAAGAAACCGGTCACAAACACGGGACCGTCATAACCGTCAATCAGCGGAATGCCGTTGTCTGCAACCACAGCCCACGGTTCGACCTGAGCAATCACATTCTCAAGATCCGGCGTTTCCGGTCCGAGAATCAGTCCGTATCCGCAATCTCTGATTCCGCGGCCTGTTGCAGCCGTCATCATACCCGAATATTCAGGGTCCTCGGTCATGAGAACCGGACAACGGACACATGTCGTTTTCTCCATTGATGAAGCGGAACAGATTATGGTGCCGGCCTGATACGCCAGATCTGTATCCCATGTACGCAGCAGCATCTCCGCCCCCGGAATTTCCTCCGGTTCAGCTACAGTAACGGATGGAATGCCCATTCTTTCCAATGCGGCGGTCCTGCCGTCTTCCAGAAAAAGAAGGCTCTTCTTTTCTTCGGTATTCATGGCGCTGATAAGAACTTCGGCCGTGGTGTGTCCGAACCTGGCACGGCATGAAGAAAGAAGGACAGAAGCCAGCAGCAGAAGGAATACGGATCGTTTGCTCATATCGGTCTTTATTTTACAGGTTCAAGGCCATGTCTGCGGGCTTCTTCCAGAAGAAAAGCCAGCGCAGCATCATGCTCATTTGGAATGACGCCGTCAAGAATGGCATCCTTGATGGCACTCTTCAGTTCTCCGACTATGGCAGTCGGATCAAGGCCGAATATCCTCATAATCTCAAGACCGTCAACCGGCGGCTGGAAGTTACGGATCCTGTCCTTCTCCTCCAGATCCTTGAGCTTCTGTCTGACCAGCCTGAAGTTATCAAGGTGACGCTGCTTCTTCTGCTCATTCTTGGATGTAATGTCGGCCTCACATATAGTCATCAGGTCATCAATGTCATCACCCGCATCGAACAGGATTCTGCGTACGGCCGAATCTGTAACCTCGTCATCGACAATAGCTATAGGGCGCATATGCAGGTCAACCATTTTCTGAACATATTTCATCTTCTCGTTCTTTGGAAGTTTCATGTGCTCAAAAATGGCGGGGATCATTCTGCTTCCTACATAATTGTGATTGTAGAAAGTCCAGCCGTGGGCATTGTCCCAACGTTTTGTCCTGGGTTTGCCAATGTCATGAAGCAGCGCAGCCCAGCGCAGCCACAGGTCATTGCTCTGGCGGGCCACGTTGTCAAGGACCTCAAGGGTATGCAGGAACACATCCTTGTGACCGCGTCCGTTGACTGTCTCAACACCCTGAAGGGCGTACAGTTCAGGGAAAACAAGTTCCAGCAGACCGCAACGGTCAAGGTCAATGAACCCTTTTGAAGGAACCGGAGAAAGAAGGATCTTGTTCAGTTCTTCCGATATGCGTTCCCTGGATATTATGCCAATGCGCTCACGGTTCTTTTCAAGAGATGCGAATGTTTCATCATCTATATAGAAATTGAGCTGTGTGGCAAAACGTATGCATCGCATCATACGCAACGGGTCATCGCTGAAAGTAATGTCCGGATCAAGCGGGGTACGGATAATACGGTCCTGCAGGTCTTCTATTCCGCCAAAAGGATCAACCAGTTCACCAAAGCGGTCTGCATTCAGGCAGATTGCCATGGCATTGATTGTAAAGTCACGGCGGTTCTGGTCATCCTCAAGAGTTCCGTCCTCAACTATCGGATTCCTGGATTCCCTGCGGTATGACTCCCTGCGTGCGCCAACGAACTCGACCTCAAGCTGTCCCTGTTTGACCTGTGCTGTACCGAAATTCCTGAACAGGCTGACATGGGCTCCATGTCCAAGAGCCTTGCCGTATGCCTTGGCCATCTCCAGACCGCTGCCCACCACGACAACGTCAATATCCTTGCTTGGGCGTTCCAGAAAAAGGTCGCGCACATAACCGCCCACCACATAACACTCAAGTCCCAGACTGTCAGCAGTTTGGGAAAGAAGCCGGAATTCCCTGCGGTCAAGCAGACCGGCAAGTTCTCTGTCACTGTACAACTTCACACTGCAAAAGTAACCATAAAAAAGAGTACTTTTGCCTGAAACAAAAGCTAATATGAAAAAAGTACTGTACCTTACAATCCTCGTGGCATTGTCATCATGTGGCGAAAACATTGAGCAGAAAGCCGCAGAACATCTGATTACGGCACAAAACGCATTTCAGGCAGGCAACTACAACATTGCCAAGCAGGAAATAGACAGCATACGCATTCTCTACCCCAAGGCATTTGAAGCCCGCAGGCAGGGACTGGAACTGATGAGACAGATTGAAGAGGCAGAGCAGTTGCGTACAATTGCGTTTGAGGACAGCATCATTGCAAAAGCCCGGGAGACATTTGAATCCATACGCGGGAAGTATGTCTATGAAAAGGATGAAAAATACCAGGATCTTGGCATCTACTCCATCAGGTCACAGGCAGTCACAAGGAATTATGAACGCAACTACATCCGCGGACAGGTTGACGAACACGGGCACATGACACTCATATCAAACTGGACAGGAAAAGCATACGTCCATCATAACCGGTTGCGTTTCTCGGTCGGTGACAGTTACGTTGAAACAGATGAATCTGACAGCCGTCATGAATTCACAGACCTTGGAATTGCCTATGAGAAATGCAGTTTCACAAGCCGGACCGATGGCGGTGCGGCAGCCTTCATTGCGGCCAACCGTGACTCACGGATTGAAATCTGGCAGTTGGGTGAGAAATACAAGTTCCAGATGGTCATGAATCCAGCTGACCGTGAAGCCATAGCACAACTTTATGACCTGTCAGTTGTCCTGTCTGCAATACAGGAACATCAGAAATTACGTGAAGAAGCCAGTCGCAAGCTTGAGTTCGTACGTTCAAAAATGAACGGTGACTCAGGAGAAGAACAGACCGTTCAGCAGAATCAGTAAAATACCCAGCGGAGCCACAAACTTGACCAGATAATAAATTGTCAGGCAGAGCCATTGCGGTATTGCAATTGTTCCGCCGTTGGTCAGTTCATCCATAAAATTGGCACGTTTCAGACGCCAGCCTGCAAAGACTGCCAGGAAAAGTCCGCCCAATGGCAGCATGATGTTTGACGTTATGTAGTCAAAGAAGTCAAAAATGCCAAGTGAGAACAGTCTGACACCTTCAAGTTTGCCGAATGACAGCGAGCACAGAATGCCAACACCACCACAAAGGACAAATCCTATTATCACAGCCTTTGTACGGCTCTTGTGCAGTTCTTCAATAATGAATGAGACAATCACTTCAAGCAGTGATATGGCCGATGTCAGAGCAGCCAGAAGCAGTGCAAGGAAAAACAGGATGGCTGCCACTCCGCCCAGCGGCATTGACTGGAATACGCCCGGCAGGGTGATGAACACCAGTCCGGGCCCGGCCCCCACATCGGGGACAGTACCGTTCATGCCGGCAATGGCAAAAACAGCCGGAATGATGGCCAACCCGGCCACAACGGCAAACAATGTGTCAAAGAATGCCACTCCGACCGATGTTCCTGCAATATTCTCATCTTTATTTACGTATGACGCATAAGTGAGAATTGTCCCGCAGCCAATGCTGAGCGAGAAGAAAGCCTGTCCCATAGCCGCTACCACCGTTCCTGCCGTGACTTTTGAGAAATCCGGAACGAACAGATATCGGACTCCCTCTTTACTTCCGGGCAGAGAAAGCGAACGGATTACAACCAGGACAATAATGACAAACAGGACGGTTATCATAATCTTTGACATCCGTTCAATGCCGTTTCTGACCCCCAGAGCAATAATCAGCCCCGTCATTCCAAGGAATGCCAGAGTATAGGCCAGCGGCTGCCATGTATTGCCGATGAACGATCCGAAAAAGTCGGACCAGTCACCCTGTGCAGCAAACGTCTCCATCCTGACCGACTCCAACAGATACTTGACGGACCAGCCGCCCACCACACAGTAGAATGAAAGTATGCAGGCCGATGAGAGCACTGCCAGCAGACCAATCCAACGCCATTTCGTACCCGGCGCCAGCAGGTCAAAACTGCGGAACGGGTTGGAACTGCCCCTGCGTCCTATAAGATATTCCGATATCATGACCGGCAGGCACAGGACCAGCAGCATTATTATATAGATCAGAATGAAAGCAGCCCCGCCGTTCTGTCCCAGCATATAGGGGAAACGCCAGATGTTTCCCAGACCGATGGCCGAACCGGCCATTGCCATAAGAACGCCGGTACGGTTCCTGAATGTTTCACGCGAATTATTCCTCATCAGAACAATCTTATTATATCATTCATGTTTGCAAATATCAGCAGGCCGAACAGTATGATCATTCCTATCGTATTGGCCACCTCCAGGAACTTGTCCTTAGGCTTGCGGCCGGTAATTACCTCAACCAGCAGGAACAGGACATATCCGCCGTCAAGAGCCGGAATTGGAAGTATGTTCATGAAAGCCAGAATGATTGACAGGAAAGCGGTCATGAGCCAGAAAGCATGCCAGTTCCACTTTTCCGGGAAGATCTGTCCTATTGTGCCGAATCCTCCCAGATTTTTGGCCCCTTCCTTGGTGAACACGTAGCGGAAGTCGCTGACATAAGTCTTCAAGGTGTTCCATCCGTAGCGGATTCCAGCAGGAATTGAAGCAAAGAAACCGTACTCCAAAATTACAGGCTCATATTCGTTGTTGTAATGGACAATCCCGATCATAAAACCGTCATCGGCTGTAACGGTCACAGTGTCAAGGCCGGTTTCGGGACGGCTTATCACCATCTGCAGATCACGGCTCACGTATGTGTCATAAGCACGGGCACGCATATCGGACATGAGAATCTGGAATGAGTTCCATGTCAATGTCGGGGTACCGTTTACTGAAACGATGGTGTCACCCACGGCCAGTCCGGCTGCAGCGGCACCGCCGGCAAGAACGCTGTCAACAGTCATCGGACTGAGAATTGAAACGAATGGGGTCTCACGGGTAAAATCAAACAGGGACAGTTCATCGGGTATTGCAATGTCAACCTTCTTCCCGTCACGCAGGACGGTAACCGAACTTGCCTTTGCAATATCACGGTACAGGTCCGCATCGAACTTGAGTGTGGGCTTGCCGTCAGTTGCTACAATAATGTCACCGTTTTGGAATCCGATGGACCGGGCCTGCTCATTGAATTCCATTCCATGTTTCAGACCCTGTGCCGGAATGTAGCTGTCACCCCACTTGCACAGCACCATGGAATATATGAAGAATGCCATTATCAGATTGAACAGCACACCTCCAACCATTATGAGCAGACGCTGCCAGGCCTTCTTTGTGCGGAACTCCCAGGGTTTGGGTTCCTGCTGCATTGAAGCAATGTCCATTGACTCGTCAATCATGCCGGCAATCTTGCAGTAGCCTCCAAAGGGAATCCAGCCCACACCGAATTCCGTATTTTCAGGACTGCGGCGCCAGTCGTCTTCCGGCAGACTCTCAATGTCAACCGGTCTGTATGTTATTTCCTCCTTTCCTTCATTGTTGAAATGTTTCTCCTCTTCATAGTTGTCAGGGACATTGGGAGCAAAGAACTTCACTCTGATTCTGCCGCCTACCCTCTTTATTCTGAACAGTGAAAAACGGGGATTGAAGAAAGCATAGAACTTTTCAACCCTGACGCCGAAAACACGGGAGAACAGGAAATGCCCGAATTCATGAAAGACGACAAGTATTGAAAGAGAAAGAATCAGTTGAAATAGACGTATCCAAAACGGTGACATAATTATCTGTATCGGTTTTTATCTGTTAATCAATGATGCGGCCACACGACGTGATTCGGCATCGGTCGCAATGTAATCGTCAAGTGATGACTCCTTACGGAAAGGAACTCTCTCCATTGTTTCAGCAATGATGTCGCTCATCTGCAGGAATCCAATCTCCTCATGCAGGAATGAAGCCACACACACTTCATTGGCCGCATTCAGAATACACGGCATGTTGCCTCCGCGTTCCAGAGCGCTGTACGCAAGAGCCAGATTGCGGAAACGGATCAGATCGGGCTTTTCAAAAGTCAGTGAACCCAGCTGTGTGAAATCAACACGCGGAAAATCGGCCTTCAGGCGGCGTGGGTATGAAAATGCGTACTGAATGGGAAGACGCATGTCCGGTGCGCCCAGCTGCGCCTTGACTGCTCCGTCGGCGTACTGCACCATAGAGTGTATGACCGACTGCGGATGCACTACCACCTGTATCCTGTCATAAGGAACGCCGAACAACCACTTGGCCTCAATGACTTCAAAGCCCTTGTTCATCATCGATGCCGAATCAATGGTAATCTTGGCACCCATATCCCAGTTGGGATGTTTCAGAGCCTGGGCCTTGGTGACAGTTTCCAGCTGTTCAAGGCTGAAAGTACGGAACGGGCCGCCCGATGCCGTAAGTATGATTTTCTCGACAGGATTGTCCGTTTCACCTGAAAGGCACTGGAATATGGCCGAATGCTCTGAATCAACAGGCAGGATTGGAGTTCTGTACTGCATAGCCAGTGAAGTGACAAGTTCACCGGCAACGACCATAGTTTCCTTGTTTGCCAATGCAATGACCTTACCTGCCTTTATGGCATTTATTGTCGGACAAAGACCGGCAAAACCTACCATCGAAGCAAGCACAATGTCAATGGGACCGGCTGTCACCAGCTGGTTTATGGCTTCCGGACCGGCATATACCTTTATGGGCTGGCCGGCCAGAGCGTCACGCAGTTTTGCATAATGTGCTTCATTGGCAATGGCCACGGCCTCGGGCTTGAACCTCAGAGCCTGCTCAATGAGCTTGTCAACACTGTTGTTGGCTGTCAGAGCATATACCTCATATTCATCAGGATGGGCAGCAATGACATCAAGAGCCTGCGACCCTATTGAACCTGTAGAACCTAATATTGCAATCTGTTTCACTGGAACAAAATATATTTTTCTGGATCAAGAGGCTGTTCCTGATACCACAGTTCATAATGCAGATGGGCCCCCTGCAGCAGGTCATCGGTACCGCGACCCACAAGCGCCACCACATCGCCCTGACGCACCTTGTCACCGGATTTCTTCAATACGGACTCACAATGCTTGTAGACCGATATCAGATTGCCGGGATGCGCAATGCAGATGGTGTATCCCATTTCAGACGTGTAAGTTGCCAGAACGACCGTGCCGTCCATTACAGCAACGACACTCTGGTTCGGACTGGCAGCAATGTCAACGCCAAGATGGTTTTCCATAGAATTGTAATGTTCCGTAACAAGTCCTGCAGTAGGACGGAACATGGAAATTGAACTGACATCGTTGACGGGCTGTTCCTGGGACGTAATGCTGTAGCGTTCAGACTCCTCATACTGACGCATGAATGTCTCCTCACGCTCACTGCGTTCCATCAGCTGGTCACTGCGGCTGACGGCAAGAGAGTCAACGGACCATACCGTATCAATCTTCACCGTTCCGGCAATGATGTCCTGGATATTGGTAATATAGCGGTTCTGCAGTTCGACCTCATGTTCAAGGGAGTCAATGCGCAGGGCATCATTCACAATTGTCTGCCTTGTCATGTTCTTCTCCTGGTCATTGCCGACCTGTCCGGGAGAATGGACATACAGGGCAATGCCTCCCCAAGCGCCCAATCCGGCAACCAGCAGGACCAGTACGGTAAGAAGCAGATGTGAAACCTTCATGCCGAATACGGCCCGCTGTTCATCCTCATTGAGCAGAATCATGCGATACCGGTACACGAAACGGCTCAGAAGACTCTTGCGTCCCACTGCCTTGCGCTTTTGACGTATGCTTCTCATATCATTACAGATCTGCCAGCCCTTCAGGCAGGTTATACTTCAGAATACACCTTTCACTGTCCACTTCAACTATCCACTCCTCATTTGCCGGTATGATGCGTTCCCTCATTCCGTCCTTAACCAGGAACAGTATGTTGGGCGTACTGTTGTCAACGGCATGTACCGTACCCAGATTACCGGCATTCAGATCAACAATTTTCCAATCCAGGAATGAGTTCCACGCGGGTTCATCGGACTCGTTCTCCACCACAAATCGGCGTGGCATGAAAACGGTCACACCAATGAAGCGGCGGGTATCCTCAACCGAATTGACATCCTCAAACTTTACAAGCAGCGTTGTGGCGCTCTTCTCCCTGACAGACTCTAAAAAGAACGGAACCAGTATGCCGTCCATGCGGCAGACCAGACAGTCCAGATCTTCAGTCCAGTCAAGGGTTTCGGGTACGGTAAGTGCCATCTCCCCGTTCACGCCATGTGGTTTGACGAACTGTCCTATTCTTACAACCTGGTTCTGTTCAATCATATCATTCGACTCGTGTTATCCTGGCACCTAGTGCGTTAAGACGGCCGTCAATGTTCTGGTACCCGCGGTCAATCTGTCCTATGTTGTCTATACGGCTGGTTCCTTCCGCACTCATGGCCGCAATAAGCAGGGCAATACCTGCACGAATGTCTGGAGATGACATCCTGCGGGCCTGCAGAGGGAACTGTCTGTCATGTCCGATGACAACGACACGGTGCGGATCACAAAGAATGACCTGGGCCCCCATGTCAATCAGGTTGTCAACGAAGAACAGACGGCTTTCAAACATTTTCTGATGAATGAGCACACTTCCCTTTGCCTGGGTTGCCGTAACCAGAAGCACGCTCAGAAGGTCCGGCGTAAGACCCGGCCACGGAGCATCGGCCAAAGTCATGATTGAACCGTCAATGAAAGAATCAATCTGATAATGTTCCTGTGCAGGAATGAAAATGTCATCACCACGCTGCTCCATCCGGATTCCCAGACGGGCAAAACTGGCAGGAATGATACCAAGATTGTCGTATGAGACATCTTTTATGGTCAATTCGCTTGACGTCATTGCCGCCATTCCGATGAAGCTTCCAACTTCAATCATATCGGGCAGGACCTTATGGCTGGTACCATGAAGACGCTCCACGCCCCTAATTGTCAGCATGTTGCTGCCAATACCCTCAATGACAGCACCCATGCGTACAAGCATACGGCACAGCTGCTGGACATAAGGTTCGCAGGCGGCATTATAGATTGTCGTTATACCATCGGCAAGGACGGCAGCCATGATGATGTTTGCCGTACCGGTGACCGATGCCTCATCAAGAAGCATGTATGTCCCCTTGAGTCTGTCTGCACGCAGTTCATAATAACCGCGTTCTTCATTCAGTGTGAACGAAGCTCCAAGAGCCTGGAAGCCCTTGATGTGGGTGTCAACACGGCGGCGTCCTATCTTGTCCCCGCCCGGTTTGCTTACGGTGGCATGACCCAGACGGGCAAGCAATGGACCCAGGAGCATGACTGAACCGCGTAAAGAAGCGCTGCGTGTAACAAAGTCCATGCTTTCAGCGTAATTCCGGTCAATTTCTGAAGCCTTGAACGTCCACTCGCCGGGCGCGGTGTTCAAAACCGCTACGCCCAATTGGGAAAGCATGTCTATAAGATTTCTTACATCAAGAATATCAGGAACATTCTGCACCGTAACCTCATCGGAGGTAAGCAGAACCGCACACAGGATCTGCAGAACTTCGTTCTTTGCACCCTGCGGACAAATGGTACCGTTCAGACGGTGACCTCCTTCGATGATGAATGACGGCATATCAGTATCTGCGTTTGTTCTTTTTCTTTCCGTGCTGCTGGCGCTGCTGCGGCGGTGCCTGGGCAAACTGCACATCCAGATCACCTTCCTGAAGGCTCAGCTGGCCATGTGAGAAATAATCCAGGTCGGCAGCAATGCGTGCATCATCAACCATTTCCTTGTTCCAGGTCATAAGGTCCTTCTTCATCTGGACAGCCAGAAGACGCACCAGCTGGCTGCGTTCAGGACCTTCAGGCATTGACATTGCCACTCTGATCATGTCAGGTACAATCTGGCCGTAATGCCTGAAACGGATGTCTCCTGCCGGATATGAAATATGTTCAGGGTGCTGACGGTCCTTGTCCAGACGTGTTATTTCAAACGGATAGTCTATGTCCAGCCTGTAGTCGGACATGAAAGCCAGATGATCCCAAAGCTTGCCCTGGAAATCAGGCACATCACGTAAAGTCGGGAACATGTTTCCCATAATTCCGATAATGGCCGATGCACAGCGCTGACGTTCGGCACGGTCCTGTATTGTTATCGCATAATCAACCATATCCTGTACGGCACGGCCGTATTCAGGCATAGGCATCTTCTCGCGTTGGGTATTGTAGTTCATCAAACCAGTTTTTTGGGTTTAACAGCTATGAAGTCTTTCAGATAGTACGGTTCGAAATAAGCCACATCACGGAATTCTCCGGCATTGAACGACTGTTCGGCAAGCGGGAACATCCATCGGGCTTCAGGATTCACGTCATCAATGAAATGCGCATTCGGATGAGTGATGCAGCCCTTGCACTTTGCCGCGCCGTTGCCCATGAACCATACAGGATGCTCATCAAGGAATCCGCTGTAGGTTTCCGGTCCGACAATATCGGCCCTTATTTCACGTACAGGTTTGAGTGCACGGTCATAAACGGCGGAATAGACCTCCATCCTGCGGGCGTCAATCATAGGGCACAGCAAAGCGTCATCGGGCAATTCCATGGTCAGCAGCGGCCTTACGCACAGCAGTTTGAGTGTTGACACCGACAGAAGTTCCAGCCCGCGCCCATAGCACACGCCCTTGGCCATTGAGACACCTATCCTAAGCCCGGTATAGGAGCCGGGACCTTCACTGACGGCCACGGCGTCAAGTTTCAGACCACGGCTGTCAACAAGCGCCAGCGCTTCATCGACAAGCACCCCAAGAGAAACGGCATTATTGTGGCTTGTATGGTCCTCCTTGTTGAAGACCAGCTGCCCTTCATCACTTACTGCCACGGAACAGCCTTCCGTGGCAGATTCTATGTGCAGGATTACACTCATCTCACATTTTCTTCTTTTATTAAATTGCAAAAATAGTTACTTTTGCAGTGTCAAACAAACAAGATTGAAGGAAATGTTACAGTCAATGACAGGTTACGGCAAGGCCGTGGCTGAAACAGGAGGCAGGAAGGTCATAGTTGAAATCAAATCTCTCAACAGCAAGGCCATGGACATATCAACCAGGATAATGAGTGCCTACAGAGAGAAAGAACTTGACATACGTTCAAGAATCACAGCCGCTCTGGAACGCGGTAAAGTAGATTTCAGTCTGTATCTGGACACCCAGAACACCCCGCAGACTTCACAGAACATTGACCTTGGGGCGTTCATGAACTACCAGAAGATGTTCAATGAAGTTACCCTGAAGACAGGACTTGAACCCGAAGACGAATTCAGTCTGATACTGCGTATGCCCGATGTCATGAGCAGCAGCCAGCCCGATGAAGTGTCCGATGAGGACTGGGCGGCCGTGTCCGATGCCGTTGACCGCGCCATTGCCGCACTGGTAGAATACCGCAAGGTTGAAGGAGCCGCTCTTGAAAAGAAGTTCCGTGAGAAAATTTCCAACATTTCTGAACTACTCCAGTCAGTTGCACCGTATGAGAAGGAGCGCGTTGCCAAAATCAAGGAGCGCATACGCACATCCCTTCAGGAGACCATAGGCAAGGACTATGACGAGAACCGCTTTGAGCAGGAGATGATCTACTATATCGAGAAGCTTGACATCAGTGAGGAAAAGCAGCGCCTGGCCAACCACCTTGACTATTTCATAAAGACCATGGAGGAAGGTCACGGACAGGGCAAGAAGCTTGGTTTCATTGCACAGGAAATGGGCCGTGAAATCAACACCTTGGGCAGCAAGAGCAACCAGGCCGAAATGCAGAACATTGTGGTCCGCATGAAGGACGAACTGGAGCAGATCAAGGAACAGGTTCTCAATGCAATGTAAGCAATGAAAGGCAAGTGTCTCATTTTTTCAGCCCCGTCAGGCTCAGGCAAGTCAACAATAATCAACAGCCTGCTCCTTCACCCCGAACTGAAGATGGAGTTTTCCATTTCGGCCACCAGCCGCGCCCCACGCGGAACTGAAAGGAACGGTGTGGAATACTTTTTCCTTTCATCCGATGAATTCCGCAGCCGCATTGACGCCGGTGACTTTCTTGAATATGAGGAAGTCTATAGCGGCTGTTTCTACGGCACGCTCAAACAGCAGGTCGAAAAGCGCCTTGAAGCCGGCATGAACGTTGTGTTCGATGTCGATGTCAAGGGCGGATGCAACATAAAGAAGTATTTCGGTGACCGCGCGCTGTCTGTGTTCATACAGCCCCCATCGGTCCGGGAACTTGAGAAACGCCTCATAGGCCGCGGCACAGACACCCCTGAAATGATTGCAAAAAGGGTGGCAAAGGCCGAATACGAACTTTCCTTCGCACCCCAGTTTGACGTTGTCATTGTCAATGATGTCCTTGAGGATGCGCAGCAGAAAGCCCTGTCAACCATTCGCAGCTTTCTTAATGTCTGACAAAATCAGGACCGCCCTGTTCGGCGGCACGTTCAACCCCTTCCACAACGGCCATCTGGCCATTGCAAGGAGTGTCATAAGACAAGGTCTGGCAGACGAACTATGGCTGCTTGTCACCCCATGCAACCCATGGAAGGAAGGACGCCGTCTGCTTGACAATGACCTGCGCCTTGAAATGGTCAGCCAGGCCGTGAGCGGCATTCCCGGCGTGTCCGCATCGGACTATGAGTTCAGTCTGCCGGTACCTTCATACACAGCCAACACCCTGCGCCACATTAAGTCCGATTATCCCGACCGCGAATTCATTCTGACCATAGGTGCGGACAACTGGGTGGAGTTTGACAGATGGCGCGACTGGCAGTATATTCTGGACAACTTCAAAGTCATTGTCTATCCGCGCACAGGCTGCAGCATAGGACAGCTGCCGGACGGTGTCACTCTGCTGGACTGTCCGCTTGTCGATACCAGTTCAACGGAGATTGTAGCCAGAATCAGGGAAGGTCTGCCTATAGACACGCTGGTCCCGGCAAGCGTTGCCAGGACCATATCGGAATTGGGACTTTACAGATGATTATTTTTCAATGAGAGCTACCGCATGTGCGGCAATGCCCTCCTGACGGCCGGTGAATCCCAGGCCTTCAGTCGTTGTGGCCTTTATTGACACGCAGTCTTCAGGCACGCCCATTATCCCGGCAAGCACTTTCTGCATCTCAGGAATATGGGGATTGAGCTTAGGCTGTTCAGCGCATACGGTTGCGTCAACGTTACCAATCCTGAAGCCCTTCTCATGGAGCAGTTCCACAGTCTTTGCCAGCAGTATCTTGCTGTCAATGTTCTTGAACTGCGGATCCCTGTCCGGGAAATGGTAACCTATGTCACGCAGTGCAGCAGCCCCCAGCAGGGCATCACAGATGGCATGGATCAGCACATCGGCATCGGAATGCCCCAGCAGTCCCATCTCATACTCCAGGCGTATTCCGCCAAGCCACAGTTCGCGCCCGCACACAAGGCGGTGGACATCATATCCGTATCCTACTCTTATCATCGGCCTACAATTGCTTTCAGTCCGTCCATATCAAATGACAGCGTAAAGCGCAGAGTCTGGTCCAGAGGATTGCTCTGTGCCGTTGAAATCAGATATGCGGCATCAAGTGAAAAGACATTCATTCTGAAACCGGCGCCCACAGTGAAATACTTGCGGTTGCCCTTGTATTCGTTCTCGTAATGGTATCCGCCGCGCACAAAGAACTGGTCATTGTAGTTGTATTCGGCGCCCACGCCCCAGTAAATTTCACGCAGTTCCTCTTCAAAGCCGCCCGGAGCGTCACTGAATGACTTGAACATTCCCGCAATTGGCGACATTTCATTATAGCCTGTCGATGTCAGCCACTGGGCATATTCCGATGTGAACGTCAGATCTGAAGGATCCAGTTCCGGGTACTGTTCCTCCATGAACTGAGCGTATGTAGGCCTGGTGGGAACCATCAGCTTGTTGGCATCGGCACTCAGTGAGAAGGAATTGTATTCGTCAACAGGAATGGTCAGTGATACGCCAAGACGCAGGTTGGTGGGTATGAACTCATTGGTCTGGCCACCGTCATAGGAAATCTTGCTGCCTATGTTTGATGCGTTGAGACCAAGTCCGAAAAGACAGTCGCGGCGCCCCAGTCCGATGTAGTTCTGATAGAACATGGATATATCGGCAGAAAAAGCCTTGCCGGGATTCACGTCATCGGAATAGTTGTACTGCAGGTCAGAATAGATGAAACGCATGCCTACAGCGGCTGACAGGGTTTCAGACAGTTTTCTTGAATAGTCAAAATCCACTGCCATCTCATACGGATGGATTATGACCTGTGACGACCCTGTTATTGCAATGACCTCGCCAAGAGAGAAATATGTCAGTGAGGCGCTCAGTGCAGAATAGTCGTCAAGCTTGTAGAAGCCTGTCAGATTGGCCAGGTCAATGTCACTTACCAGCTTTCTCAACCATGGTGTGTAGCAGAGCGAAAGACCCGCCTGACTTGCCGTGAACGGATACTTTGACGGGTTCCAGTACTGGCTGTTGTTATCGAAATATGGATCTGTCGCGCAGCCCACATCACCCATGGAGCCGGCTCTTGAGTCAGGAGCAATGGACAATGATGTCACGCCTGTATAGACCGGATTGAACTGGTCCTTCTGTGCTGACACGGCCAATGCCGGCAGGAGCATTCCCGCCATAACGGCCAGTCTGAATATTCTGTTTGTCTTCATCATACTAATAACTGCAAAACAGGACGATTATTGTATCAGGGTCCCACAATAACAAGCTTGCAGGACACGCTTGCGCTTGCGCTGTCCGGTCCGCTTACCGTAGCGCGCGTCAGGTACAGTCCGGGCTGCATGCGGTGTCCGCTGTTACCGGACAGGTTCCAGGTAACCATGGTAACCCCTGAATCCGATGAGCCGTCGGCCTGTCCGGTCCACTGAATCATGCCGTTAGAGTCTGCCACCTGGATGACGACCCTTGTGCCTGGTCCCGGACGGTCATGGGTGACCACAAACGTTGTGCTCTCACGTGCCGGACTGTCGGTCACATCAATTGAAAGTTCCGGTTTCAGGTCACTTACCACCTTGAATCCCAGCCATACGGTCGATGAGTTGTTCACCGCATCCCAGGCACGCAGCATCAGAGTGTGCCTGCCCTCAGGAAGAGCCGGCAGGCTGAAAGTGACGCGGCCGGTCTTGTAGTCACCCGCATTGCCTGTATAGCAGTCATTCAGCACCCATGTCCAATTCGGATTGTTGTCCACCACCAGCAGTATATCATGACCGGTACCGTTGCCGGACGTATTCAGACCCGAATCATCGGACAGGTCAGCCACCAGCATAGGTGTGGCATTGACATTGCCGCCATACTGGAATGACGGAGTGTTCAGGAACAGCCTTATTTCAGGTCCGATGGTGTCGGCGGACAGCGTACTTGCGGTTCCGCCCACCACAAAGTCTTCATAATAACCGTTAGCAGACATCCTGTGGTCGTCTGAAATGGCATACAGACATATACGGCCGTTCTCATCGGAATAGTTTATGTCCAGCGGCACGGGGAACGAGAACTCAAAACTGCCGTTTCTGACAGAATCACGGCCATTGAACAGTACTCTGTCATGGTCCGAATATGTGAACGGAGAATCGGCCGTCTTCAGATTATTGCGTGTAGTGATGAGCCGTTCGCTGTCATAGACCGTGCTGAACAGTTCACCGTTGAAACTGTCCGCTCTCTTTCCGTTCATCTCAATGTGACCGCAGACCTTTACGACCATTCCTGCGCTGACTGTATCGGAACAGTTTGCAAAAGAGTCAACGACGGCAGTCATCTCTGCAACAGCCAGATGCAGTGCCGGATCACCCAGAAGCACATAATGCAGCTTGTTTTCAGAATAATCCTGATTTCCCGAACCGGTTGAGACAAGTTCGTTCTTTGCCAGTCTGAGAGCATCGCCAAGAGCGTTGTCCGGATTGGTCACATACTTGGAGAAACTGCGGTTGATATATCTGTTCAGTGAAGCATACACTGTCCTGGTGGTGGTAAGCATACCTATTGCACCTCCGTTTTCATTCCTCATCAGATTCATGCCCAGACTCTCAAGCCGTGAATCAAAAGGAGCAATGTCACATGACGCGGTTATCCAGAACGGCAGGCGGTCAGACTTGATGGCACTCATGTCCGCCTTGTCCAGGACCAGCTCATGGGACAGGACCTCGGTGCTGCCATGTCCCGAATAGTTTACTATCAGAGCACCGTCCTCAAAGTACTCAAGCAGCTGCTTGCGGATTTGAGGGTAGCTGTTGTATGAAGCCGTCACCTCCATCCTGTAGGCATCCCAATAAATTTTCCTGATGTCAACAGCCCTGTTCTGCATTCCAATGACATCGGCCACAGCATCGGCATCCTCCATGTGGACATTGTTGTCACCGTCATCGCCCAGAACCAGAATCCGGTTGCACCAGTTTCCGGCATATGTACCACTCATATAGGCGGCAATCATGTCAACCTTCCTATCTGCCTGCTGAGCAGTTGACACCGGCAGCCGCCCGACTCCAAGGTCCACCTTCTCTGCCAGCAGATTACTGCCCTCACTGTCATCAAGAAGGCCGAAATAGTCTTCCATCACATACGATGCAGTATGGCTGAGCGAACTGTATGACTCATAGCAAAGCAGATAATCATCCGGATCCATGCCTTTCCATTCCGATACATGCATGCGGTTGTCCCATGCCCCGTCTCCCATCAGAAGCAGGTAGCGCGGTCCGCCTTCCACACCGGCACGGTCATACAGCATCTTCATGAAACGGCGTATGGCAGTAGCGTCAGGAGTGCCCGATGAGAACTCATTATATACCATATCGGCACGTACCACCTCCACGTCAAGACCATCAGACTCCCTATGCAGAGCCGCAAGACGGCTTGCAGGTCTCATGAGTTTTCCCGATGCAGGAATCAGAATCACCATGTCAACAGAGTCCAGAGCATGCAGGTCCTGACAGGCAACGGTGCCGACCACCTCAGGTTCCGGGAAACTGCCGTGCTGGTCAACAGCCAGCAGAATGTCATCGGACCTGTATGATGCACTCAGGGTCATGGTCCTGCCATCGGCAAAGACAGAAGGTATGACACAGGCACTGTCCCGGCTGATACGCCAAACTGAAACATCAGGACTGCTATCTTCTATACGGAAACTTACATCACTCAAGTCCGCACCCGTTCTGAAAACGGTATATGAGCCATACATGGCAAGCCTGCGTCTGTAATTCAGACGGATGAAATCCAAATGGCCCGACACGCCGGCCTGCCTGTTGTGAGTCAACCTGATTATTGTATTGTCGGTAAACTGGCCCCTGCTCAGGAATGTCTTCTGTGCCACATTGCCAGTCGAATTGAGTGGCGTCGAACCTATGGAAAGCTGCCCCAGCTGTCCGCCGTTAACCGTCAGATCAAGGCTTGTCGGCACCTGTGACGCAGCAGAAAAGGCCACAGCGACCTGTACGCTGTCAGGAATGATTCCGTCTGTCCTGAAAGTGTATGAGCATGTACCGCCATTGGCATAATCATACTTTTCAAAGAATCTGCGACCGCTGTGATACCAGCTGAACTCATCCGGATCATAAACCTGAAAATCCGGAAATGATGTCATCAGACAGTCCGATACTGAATCCGATTCCACTGTGCCGAATGCAGACGGCATGGCATCGGACCTGTCTGTCAGAAAATAGCAGCCATAGTCCGAATATGTATTTACGCTGTGGACATACCCGTCATCCTCAAGTGTCCAGCTGACCGGTCCCTGAGCATAGAACAGAACGCCGTCCGATGTACGCCATAGAGCCTGTTCCGGAAGGTCGTCCACAAGGTCCTGTATGTCAGTTTCAGGAAGGACCGCGCCGCCGTAACCGAAAAGACGCACCTTGGACGGATCACTGAAACCCATTGAACGCAGTTTATCATTGGACAGTCTGTAAACGCCGGTCTGCGGGACCCGAATCTTGACCCATCGGCCTGAACTCAGGACTGAATGGCGGACGTAACGCTCTGCCGGGTCCGTCCTGCCCGGAGAAGCCTGATGTACAGCCTCCAGTACAGGCTTGTATGAGCCTATGGCATACACTCTGCCGTTACGTTTCATCAGAGGCATGAAGCCCATGTCAAGTGTAGCGCTGCCCTTGGATACGCCCATGAAAGAATTCACCTCAGGCCATGAGGGAATGTCATCAGGGGTAAGGTTCCAGCGTTTTAGGTCCTTGTCGTCAAGCGGAATCAGTTCCGGATATTCAATCTGCGCCGTATATGAAGAATCGGACCACCCGTCTTCCAGCTGGAACTGATAAGAATACCACGGGCGCATGGAATCAGCCTGAACGGACTGCCACTGTGAGTCCACAATCCTGCCTCTCTGCGCGCTGACGCCAACGGCACCGCACAGAAGGAAAAGCAATACTGTCAGCGCCCCTCTCTTCAAAGTCTATCTGATATGAAAATCCAAAACGTTCTTTCCCTCAAGGAATCCCTGCAGATGCTGCCCTATGCTGACCGGCCCCACTCCCACCGGAGTACCGGTAAAGATCAGATCACCCGTCTTGAGCGTACAGAACGCGCTGACATATTCAATCACCTTTGCAACCGGGTGAATCATATCAGCGGTGTGTGCCGTCTGCACTGTCTGTCCGTCAATGTCCAGGTTGAAATGCAGGTCCTGCAAGTCTTCCACATTCTCCTTAGGAACCCAGTCGCCCACAACCGCTGACTGGTCAAAGCCCTTGCACAGTTCCCAGGGCATACCCTTGCTGCGCAGCTGAGCCTGCAAGTCACGGGCTGTAAAGTCGATGCCCAGCGTCACTGCGTCCCAATAGCGGTCCGCAAAACGGGCTTCAATGCTCTTGCCCAGACGGCTTATCCTCACCACCAGTTCCGTTTCATAATCCACCCTACCCAGATGGTCAGGCAGGAAAAACGGCCTGCGGTTCCTCAGGATTGAAGAATCGGGCTTCATGAAAATGACCGGATTCTCCGGTTTTAATAACGTTTCGCCCAGTTCTTTATTGTGCCGGGCATAGTTCATTCCAACGCAGATTATTTTCATACGGGCAAAGTTAGTATCTTTGATGCAAATTATTATCCGGACTATGGGAAAGAAAGACAACGACTGGAAAGACCGCCTTGGTGTAATGTATTCGACCAACCCCGACTACAGCTATCAGACCACAGACAATGAAGAGCCTGCAATGGAACTCCTCCCGCCCCAGCAGCAGAAACTGCGTCTCAGAATAGAAAAGAACGGCCGCGGCGGCAAGACCGTGACCGTAATATCCGGATTCCAGGGCTCCCAGTCCGATGCCGATTCGCTGGCCCGCACCCTGAAGACCTTCTGCGGCTGCGGCGGATCGGCCAAAGACGGTGAGATAATCATCCAGGGCGACTTCAGGGAAAAGCTCATTGCCAAGCTTAAGGCGCTTGGATACAGCCAGACAAAATAACGCAGGTGCGGAAGGATTTCCACTGTCACGGTATGACACGGCGCGGCACTACAACATGACAGCCCAAGGTTTTAATGTAATTCTCAGCGCAGGTTTCAGCGTATTCTGCGCCGACAGACAAGTAGTTCACACCCCTATGCTGTTCAGAAGCCCTGTGGACAGAGTTGCATTTCCAGAGTCCAGCGTCCCCAAAGCAATCCATGAACAAAAAGATGCCGTTATTTGTTCATGGAATAAGGCAACACATAAGCCATGCGTCTCAGAAGCCCTGTGAGCGGGGTGCCATTTCCTAAGTCGGTGTCACCAGAGCAATCCTTGAACATAAAAGTGCCGTTATTTGTTCATGGAAAGCGGTTACGCAGAAGCCATGTGCCTCAGAAGCCTTGTGGACGGGGTGCTATTTCAAGAGTCGGTGCCACCCAGCAATCCTTGAACAAAAATGCACCGTTATTTGTTCATGGAATGCGGTTAAGCAGAAGCCATGTGACTCAGAAGCCTTGTAAGTGGGGTACCATTTCAAAAGTCGGTGGCACCCAGCAATCCTTGAACAAAAATGCACCGTTTTTTGTTCATGGAATACGGTTTCGCAGAAGACATGTGCCTCAGAAGCCTTGTAAG